>DAOVDS010000023.1 GCA_030669415.1 bacterium | reverse complement strand
CAATGAGAAATCTCTCTACAGCAGATTCCTCAACATCCTGAAATCCTACGTGAAGGAAATCAAGTCGCGTAAGAACCAGCAAGAGGTGTTCAAAACGCTCGCGTGGCAGGACAAGACGCTTAATACTGTGTTGTGCGGCTGGGCCCAGATGCAGCACTCTGCATCGCTTGCAGGCAAGAAGACCGTGGTGTATCCTAATGGAGGGTCGTCGGGCATCGTGGGAGGGGTCGAGCCTGTGCCGCGTTTTTACCTCGACCTTGCTGAATTGCTCTGCGACTTCGAGAACCTGCTCTGGGCATCACCAAAACCTTCTGTAAGGCAGCGTGCCAGACAAATCCTGCATTTCCTGTCCCGGTTGCAGCAGGAGTATATAAAAGCAGGCCCGCGGAGAGGCAGAAGCGCGATAAGAAGAGAGTTGGTAGACAGGAACCCGCATTTCGCTGACGTTTCGGAGGCTATCTTCGGTTCCTGGGGATACAAGCCGGCTGCCACACCGGAGGAGTTCGAAAAAGCTGCAAAACGTATCGTTGAAGGCAAACCCGGTGAGAGGGACGAGCATAAGATATCAGCCACGATAAGAACGAGAACTGTACCGGAGTACAAGGGACTAATCAAGCTCTGCATTAAGCTTGCCAAGATTGCCCAGAAGCAACTGGATAGCGTGGAACTTGATAGCAAGGAGAAAAGGCTGATTCGGCTTTATGGAAGTGTGCTTGGCCATCTTCATTTCTACAAGGTTGAGGCATGGCACCACCCGAGGGACGACATGCCGGTGGTTTCGGATGTTTTCACGGACGGCCTGGAGGGCAAGGTGCTGCTTTCAGGCATCGGACGCGCGAGGTGTATGAAGATAGTTATAAAAGACCCTGCGAGCGGGAAGTTCGTACTGTGCAACGCGGGAATTGCGCTTTACCACGAACATGTTTCATCTTCGCCAATGAGTGACGAGGAGTGGCGCAAGATTCTCAAGAAGAAGGATGGCCCGAAACCCGCCGCCTGGCTTCAGAAATACATACCGAAGCCGAAAAGCACATCAAAGGGCGAGAAGTGACGAAGCAGGTGTGAAGCCTGGAGGGATGGACTACAAACTCCAGGCCTCAAGTCTCAAGCCTTTTAATCCTCGTGGCCCAGGAGGGTTTTCATAGTCCCGACCAGTTTCCCGGCGAGGGTGTCAATCAACGTGTACATGAGCGGAATTACAAACAGTGTCAGGCCCATGGCGAAGAACAAGCCGAAGGCGATTGTGACACCGAGCGGATTGCGCAGCTCGGCGCCCTCGCTGCGGGAAAGGCCCATCGGCAGGATGCCCAGGATTGTGGTCAGCGAGGTTATAAGAATCGGGCGCAGGCGCACAGAGGCGCCTTCGACCACAGCTTCGAGGCGGGGCATGCCTTCGCGGCGAAGCTGGTTTATGTAGTCAATCATGACGATTGCATTGTTCACGACGATGCCGCTCAGAATAATAAATCCCATGAATGCAGGAACCGATAGAGTCATGCCGAATATCAGGAGCCCGACCACCACGCCGATGAGGCCCAGCGGCACTGTAAACATGACGACAAGAGGCTGCGAGAGCGACTCGAACTGGCCGGCCATGATCATGTAGACAAGCAGCACCGCCACGACAAGCGCGAAGATGAGGTCTTGAAAAGACTCCATCATATCCTTGTAAGAACCGCCGTAGTCTACGGAATAACCTGATGGGAGTCCGGCCTCGAACTGCTCGAGGCGCTGCTTGATTTCCTTCACAATAGCGCCGACGGAGCGCTTGTGGTTATTTGCCCTGATAGTGACCTTCCGGGCCTGGCGTTCCCTGTCGATGCTTATGGGGCCTTCGCCGATGACGACCCGGGCAACCTGATAGAGCGGGACGCGCGTGCCCAGCGGCGTGGCGATAGTCAGGTTCTTTATCTTCTCGATAGAATCCCTGTCTTCTTTGCGCAGGCGAACGCGGATGTCCACTTCCTCTCCGCCCTTGCGGAACTGGGTCGCAACCTTGCCCAGCGATGCCGCCTCGACAGCCATGCCAATCTGCGCGCCTGAGAGTCCGACCTGGGCGGCCTTGAGCCGGTCGGGGTATATCTTGACTTCCGGCTTGCCCTCGCGCATCGAAATCTCGACATCGCGAAGGCCCTTCACGCCCTTTATCAGCTCCATTACCGTAAAGCCCAAGTCCTTGAGAACACCCAGGTCCTTGCCGAATATCCTGATTGCGATAGGAGACTGGTCGGCGCCGGTTGACTGCTCCGTCATCCCCACCGCCATGAAGTTGAAGGATGCTCCCTCGATATCCGGTGTGAACTGGCGGATACTGTCCTCTATCTCTTTGAGCGAATGGGGCCTGTCGAGCTTATGGTGCAGGCGAATCATAATCAGGGCCTGGTTCACATCAGCGATACCCACGCCGCGAGAAGCTTCAAACTGCGTGAGGTCTCCGGGGCCTACTATGCTGGTTACGAACTTCACATCCTGCTTTAGCTCTCGGATTTTGCTGACAAGCTCATCGACAATTGCGGTGGTCTGGGGGAGCTTGGTGCCTACGGGCAACTCCATGCGCATCATTGCAATGGGTATGTCCTCGGCAGGCATGAACTCGGTGCCGAGAAGCTTTATGGCGCCTATGGAGAGGGCGAAGACGCACGCGACGACTGAAAGGACGAGGGTCCGCTTCCCGAGTGCCCCCTGGAGCAGGGCCCTGTAGCCCTCTCGAAGGCGGCGAAAGGAAGCCCTGCGATTGGACGCGCTGAAGCTGTCCTTGGCTCTGAAAAGGGCGGCGGCGAGCATGGGCACCAGCGTCGTGGCAACGAAGAGCGAGGCCAGCAGCGACATGCACACGGTAAGCGCTATGGGCCTGGACAGCTTCCCGGCGAGTCCCGAGACGATGACCATGGGCACGAAGACAGCCATTGTGGTAAGGGTTGACGCGGTGATGGCGGCGGTGACCTCCTCGGCGCCCTTCTGCGCCGCGAGCCGGCGGTCTTTCCCCGCCTGGAGGTGTCTGAAGATGTTCTCGATTACGACAACCGCGTTGTCAACCAGCATCCCCACGCCCAGCGCCAGGCCGCCGAGCGTGAACATGTTGAAGGTGTAGTCGGCGAGGTTCATTGCAATGAATGTCGTCATGATTGAAAGCGGGATGGCGAGGAAGATGGCCAGCGTGGGCCGCCAGTTGCGAAGAAACAGGAATATGAGAAAAACCGCGAGGAACGCACCCGTAATCCCGTTGTACGCGGTCTGCTCGACCGCCATGGTGATAATCTCGCCCTGGTCGAAGACGGCGGAGAACTGGAGGTTGCCGGGCAGGTTTCTGCTCAGCTCCCGGGTTTTCGCCGCGACGGCGTCGGAGACATCCACCGTGTTCGCGCCTGACTGCTTCGTCACCAGCATGAGCACCGAAGGCACGCCGTTAATGTAGACGTCTCCGCGCATCTCCTTGTGGGTATCAAGTACCTGGGCGACATCCCTTACGCGTATCGTGGTGCCGTTGCGGACCGCGAGGACGGTCTCTCCTATTGACTCGAGGTTACGATATTCGCCGACCGTGCGTATCAGGTATTCCTTGTGGCCGCTTTCCACGTGGCCTGCGGAGATGTTCAGGTTTTCGGCCCGGAGCGTGTTGACCATCTGCAAAAGGGGAATACTGTACGCCTCGAGCTTGTTCTTCGAGACAAGGACATTTATCTCGCGTATCTCTCCCCCCATAATCATGGCGGCGGCGACGCCCTCGATGCGCTCGATTATAGGCGCAACGTCGTCCTTGAGAAGTCTGCGCAACCGCCCGGTGCCCATATCGCCGGTGATGCCGTAGAAGATGACCGGCATCTGGCTGATGTCGAACTTGACCACGAACGGCTGCTCGGCATCTTCGGGCAGGAAAGCCTGCACGAAGCTTATCGATTCGCGCAGGTCCTGAGCGGCGGAGCCGAGGTCGGTGCCCCACTCGAACTCCACCATGATATTGGAGAGCCCCTCCTGGCTGACCGAGTAGACACTCTTTATGCCCTTGACGGAAAGCACCCCCCCTTCGATAGGCTTCGTCAGCAGTTGCTCAATCTCCTCGGCGGCGACGCCGGGATAGCGTGTGATTATGGCACACATGGGGAATTCGATTTCCGGCAGGAGCTCAAGCCCGAGCCCGCGCACCGAGACGATGCCGAAAAGAACGATAATCAGGATGACCATCGTTGTGGTAACACGCCGCCTGATTGAGAAGCCTGCTAAGCTCATTCGTCTTTCTTCTGCGCTGCCCCGACGAGTTCCACCTGCGCGCGGTGCCTGAGCCCGAAGTTGCCCTCGTAAATTACCTCCTGGGCCTCGACAAGGTTCTTGGTAATCTGGGTGTAGCCGTCACTGGTTACGCCGGTCTGGACAGGCACCTTGACTGCGAAACCATTGTTGTGAATCATCACGTACTTGCCTGCGGCATCTTCGAGGACCGCGGCCGAGGGTACGGCCAGCGCGACAACCCGGTTGTAGATTATCCTGACCCGCGCGAACATCCCCGCTTTCAGTGTGAGGCCGGGATTTGCAAGCAGGAGCTTGACGCTGAATGCGCGGCTGCTCGGGTCTATCGCGTCGGAAATCGCGACCACTTTCGCCTCGAGCCCTTTTTTTCCACTCGGCCCGCCATCGAGGTCCACAATCGCGCCGGCCCTTTTCGTCACGGCGCTGGCCCACACATCGGGCACTGGCACGGTCAGCTCGAGGGTGGAGATGTCCATCATCGCAACTGCGACCTGGCCCGGCATTATGACGACGCTCTCGCCCGGGTCCACGTAGGTGTCTACCACCACACCGTCGTAAGGCGCGCGCAGCACCGTGTCCGCCAGGCTTTTCTGCGTCAGCTTGAGCGCTGCCTGCGCGAGGGCGACCTGCGCCTGCGCTACCTTGACATCTTCCTTGCGAAAACCTTTTTTGAGAAGCGTGAGCTGCTCGGCAGCCTGTTTGAAGCGCGCCCTCATGCTTTCAATGTCGGCCTGCTCGTATCCCGTGCGCAGCGTCTTGAGTCGCTGCTGGGCCTGGTCTCGCTGCGCCTTGGCAACCTCGTACCGGGTCCTGGCCTGCTCGTAGGTTGCCTCGGCGATGGCCTTCTTATCCTCGAAAAGCTTCTTCATGCGCTCGAAGTTCCGCCTGGCCTGCTCGAATCCGGCCTGCGCGGCCTCGAGGCCTGCTTCGCCAGCCCTTATGTCCTCGGCGCGGAAGCCGGTGGTGAATTTCTCGAGCGCCGCCTGGGCCGCCTGGACGCCGGCCTCGGCCTGGGCGATCTCTTCCGGGCGGAAGCCCGCCTTCACTTTCTCGCAGGCGGCGGTGGCTGCATCAAGCGAGGCCTGTGCCTGCTCCACGTAGAGCTTGTAGTTCGCATCATCGAGCTTGGCCAGCGGCTGCCCCCTGGTAACGCGCTCGCCCATCTCGACAAGCATTTCGGACACTGTGCCGCCCACGCGGAAGTTGAGTTTGGAGAGCCTGGCCGGGGCGGTTGTCCCGGAGGTAGTGATTGTCTCCAGCAATACGCGCCGGCTGGCCTGCTCGACCTTCACGGCTCGGCGCTTAACCGGCTCGGCTCGGCGCCTTGCCGGCTTGTCTCTGCTGTCCTGGGCCCACAGCGGGGCAAGACCCACTGTTATTACCACTGCCATTGTCAGTATCTTGCGCAGCAATGTTCCCTCCTCTGCGCGCTCCGCGCTTGACTCTACTTCTCTGTTGCGTCATTGTCAGCAGTCTCACTCTTCGCCCGGTGGCGCTTGACTATTCGCAGTGAGACTATGTACATAAGAAACGCGATAGGTGCCCCTATGATGGCACTTCCAAGAAACATTGGGCCGTAGACATCGATTCCGAGCGACCACAGGTTGCGCAGCAGCTCATACGCGCCGTTTGCGGATTCGTAGGCGTTGAGAACCCGCGAGAATCCTACCGCATCCATTCCGAGCAGGAACGCTCCGAGGTAGTAAGCCGGGAAGTACCAGTAGCTCGGCGGGATGATGATGAAGGGGTTCAGCACGAACGTCATTGCGACGGCCGCAAGGCGGTTCCCACGCGCAAGCGTAGCGAACAGCAAACACAGCAAAATCATAAACCCGATAGTCGGCGTGACCGCGATAAAGGTGCCGACCGCGACCCCCCGTGCAACGCGGTTGGGAGGGTCGTCTGTTTCGAGAATCTTGCTGACGAAGCGGTTCCTGAAGAACCTGCCGATAATTCCCATGAACGAATCTCATTTGCGACAGACCGCGTAGAGCCTCTCACCCTTGGTAAACACCTTGTAGTCTGAGAAATGGCTTTCCTGGAGCAGGAGAGAGAGGTCGCTTTCAGTCAGTTTCCGGCCCTCATAGTCAGTGCGGTTCAAGCCCCTGACATCCCTGCAGAAAAGGCCAAGAGTCTTCACGTAAAGCTTCCAGAAAACGTAGAACAGCTCCTTGTGTATGAACCACTTGTGCAGTAACTCCTTGAATACTGCTATGCCGCCTGGCTTGAGAACCCTGTAAGCCTCGTCTATGGTGCCCTTCATGTTCGGCAAGAGAACCAGGGTGGAGCAGTACAGCACCCGGTCGAAAGCGCTGCTGGCGTAGTGCATGTTCTCCGCGTCGCCGAGAGTAAAGTGTGCGTTGGTGCTGTTCTGTTTGAGCGCCCGCCTGCGGGCGATTTCGAGGAATCTCGAGCACATGTCCAGGCCGTGAACCGAACAGTTGGGCCAGCTCCGGGCAATGTGCAGCGCGTAGAGCCCCGGCCCGGTGCCGACATCCAGTACCCTGTTGCCATCCTCTATCGCCATGAGCTCGAGCACTGTATCGAGCCCGTCTTTCACCCTGAAGAAGCTGTAGAGGCCGGCAAGCCGCGAGTATATGTTGATAGTGCGCGCTTTCCGGGTACCCGGCTTGAGTTCCGATGCGCTAACAGGCGCACAAGTCCCGGTTTCGGTCTCCTCTATCATCTCTCCACCACAGGTTGCGGAACTGCCGGCAGATACGGGACGGCAGGCCCGAGTGAGCAAAACAGGATGCTACCACCGACAGCCGTTGCGTCAAGGTTTTTCTTGGCGCGGCAGCACCGTCGTGTCCGCGTCATCTTTGTAAGTAGCACGAGTAAGTTAGCCGGCGAACTTGTTCGCCGCGTCTTATCTGCGCCTTGTATATCACGGCGGGCAGTGGAGAAGAACCCGCCGGCTAACCTGCCGACCTTCGGGGAGCCGCCAAATAGGCTTGGACGCAGGGGCCCCGAGTTGTTAGAATCTCAGTCCAAAAAATGGAGGGACCGATTCTATGCCAGCGTGGTCGAAGGTTCGCAACAGCTATCCGGCTCTGAAGGAATACACCTACCTCGACACCGCCGGAACAGGCGTTGTGTCTGTTTCGACCGCCAGGGCTGCCAGGAAGTTCTATGAGCAGGTTTCAAACCACGGCAATGTGAAGCTAAAAGCGTGGCTCGAACGTGTTGGAGAAGCGCGGCGGCAAATCGCGCTGCTTATTGGAGCGAAGCCCGAAGAAGTGGCTTTTGTGGCAAACACATCACACGGGATGAACATCGCAGCGCTCATGCTCAAAGGGCAGGGCGAAGTCCTCACCAACGAATCGGAGTTCCCCACATCAACCGTTCCATGGCTCCACCAGGGCTACAAGGTGCACTTCGTCAGGGCCACCAGGGGCGTCATCCAGCTTGAAAGTACCGCAGGGGCTGCCGGGAGGGCCGGCTGCAAGTCAGCATCTACTGCAAGGCCCTTGAGCATTCGGGAAGCCATGGGCAGGAGGAAAAGAGGCATAATAGTCCATTCCTACGTTCAGTTCGCCACGGGTTTCAGGCAGGACATGGCTGCACTCGGCAGGCTTGCGCGCAGGCACGGCCACCATTTTGTGGCGAATATCACCCAGGGCTGCGGCGCCTTCCCGGTGGATGTGAAGGAATGGGGTGCCGATATCGCATGCTGCAGCGGCATCAAGTGGATGTGCGCGGGCGAAGGGGCGGGATTCATGTATATCCGCAGGGGCCTGTTGAAGAAGTTCAAGGCACCGCTTGCAGGCTGGTTTAGCGTCAAGGACCCGATGAGAATCGACAACCGGACAGTCAGGCTGAAGACCGAGGCCGCACGCTTCGAGCTTGGCGGGTTGCCCATGCCCAGCATCTTCGCACTTGGATGTGCCGCGGAACAGACTCGCAGGCTCGGGGTCGGGAACATTGCCGGGCGCATTCGCGGGCTCACCGACTACCTGCTGGAGAGGCTGGAAGAAATAGATGTGCCCGTCGCCTCGTCAAAGGCGCCTGAGCACCGTTCGGGTATTGTGCTTGTCAGGCTGCCGGGGGCCGGGGCGCTGGTTGAGAAGCTCAGAAAGAGAAAGGTGCGTGTCTCGGCGAGGAGCGCAGGTATAAGGGTCTCGCTGCATTTCTACAACAACCGGGATGACATAGACGCGTTCATCAATCACCTGGGCAGACTGGTTTCGAGCGGGAAGCGCTGCCCAGGGGCGGGGCGCGGCGCCCTGGCCTAATGTTAAGGACTGAATCAGCTTGGAAGAGACAAGACAACAGAGTCCAGAGGAAATAGCCGAGGAAGTCTCGCAGAAGGCGAGTGATTCCGAGGTCGTCAATACTCTCGATGACCTGCACCCCACCGATGTCGCGGACGTCCTCGAAGAACTCGACCTGGATGACCGCAAGCGGGTATTCGCACTTCTCGACAACGAGGTCGCAATAGAAGTGCTCGACGAGCTTGACGGGGCTGCCAAGCAGGAGCTCCTTGGCGAGCTCGGGAGGCGAAAGCTCCAGACTCTGGTCAGAGACATGCCTTCCGACGAAGCAGCCGACCTGCTCAACCTGATGCCGCCCGAAGAGACGGAGAAGCTCCTGAGCGCGGTGGAGGAAGAGCAGGCCATTGAGCTTCGCGAGCTGGCCGAGTACGAGCCCGACACGGCCGGCGGAATTATGACGAAAGACTACCTCTCCGTCACGGCGGAGCAGACCGCCACGGAGGCGATAGAAGCTATCCGCGGGACACCGGATGCGGAGGTAATCAGGTATCTTTACGTCGTGAACGAGAGAGAGGAGCTTGTCGGCGTACTTTCCCTCAGAGATGTAATAGTGGCCAGGCCGGGTGCCGGGCTCGCCGCCATTGCGCGGACGGATGTGATTTCCGTGCGCACCGATACCGACCAGGAAGAAGTCGCCCGCGTGCTCGACAAGTATGACTTCGCCGCAATCCCGGTAGTGGATGGGAACAACGTGCTGCGGGGAGTCGTGACCTACGATGATGTAATTGATGTAATGGAAGAGGAAGCTTCGGAAGATATCTATCGCCTCGCAGGCACAGCCTCGCACAAGCCCACGCGCGAGCCCGCACCCAGGAGGGTGATTCTGAGGCTGCCGTGGCTCCTGATAACGCTCGCAGGCGGCCTCATCTCGAGCCAGATAATGCACAGTTTCGGACACGGCCTGCAGGCGGTGGTGTCGGTAATGGCCTTCGTGCCGGTGGTAAACGCGATGGGCGGTAACGTCGGCCTTCAGTCCTCGACAGTCGTGGTGCGTGGCCTCGCAACCGGGGAAGTGCACGCCTCGCGCATCCTCAGCGTCATTTCAAAGGAAATACTCGTGGGCTGCATGATAGGGATTATCTGCGGCACGGCAGTCGCCGCCTTTGCGCTCCTCACTCAGGAAGGTGCCGAGCTGGGGTTCGCCGTCGGACTGGCCATGTTCTGCGGCATTACCGTGGCGGCGCTTACGGGAACTGCCATACCGCTCCTGTGCGAAAAGTACGGAATTGACCCCGCACTCGCGGCTGGCCCGTTCATTACCGCGCTCAACGACATCACCTGTCTTACGATATACCTGACGATGGCGACGCTGCTTGTGACGACTCTGTGACTTCGGAAGGCGCGTTGCCTGCAACGCAGCCTGCAACGCGGAATATCTTGACCCCGCCCACATCCCGCATTATAATTTACCACCATGAGACAGCCGAATTACTCTACCAATTTCCCAAGAAAAACGTACAATCACTTCCCAAAGGATACAGGAGAAGTTGCTTCAGCACTGTCAGGAAGGTAGTGTACCAAGACTGTCGGATATTAACGCCACGGGGGGAAATGCGAACGTGATAAAGATTGAGAAGTCGCTCAGCGGCAGAAAGACTCATCTTCTTCAACATCTTAGAGAAAGAGCTCAGGAATCGCTCGAAGTCATTGCGCGAACCTATGGAAGCACTCAATATAAACTGCGGGCAAGAGCGATGAACCGTGCCGTAATCGAGACAAGGAACAACATAGTTAAGGCTTTACTCAAGAAGTCTTCTACCAACGGGTGGACCAGCGAGGAAATACTCAAGTGTGTTTTGATGATAACCTATGCTAGCTACGTTGTCATGATTGAGTCAAGGAACGAAATCTGGCCCTACGAATATATGACGTTTTCCCGAAGAATGGGGGAATTATGGGAACCTTTCTGCAAGTCGTGTTTTGATTACCCATTAAGAGAACTGATCCCCTTTGTACCGCCATTGTTCTCCGAAGTGAAGAATAGCCTTACTACTGAGATTGAGGATTACATTGACACGCTTAACATAACTGCGAAGCAGAAGAAGCAGTTGAAAGAATACTATGCCAAAGTTTGGAGTTTCGTGACTTCGGGAAGCATAAAACTTGAGCTCGACCTGCACTTTGAGCAAGCAGGGGAGAAATTTGTCGTAGATTTCAAAAGCGGATTTGGCTCGAACGAGAAGGGAAATACAAACAGACTACTTCTTGTCGCAAGCGTATACGGCAATTTGGAAGACAACTACAGGTGTCTCTTGTTGGTTAGGGCGGAAGAAGATAGGAACAACAATTACTTCCAGACTTTGAAGAACTCAGGGATATGGGAAGCCCACTGCGGAGCGAACGCCTACGACAAAATCACGGAACATTCCGGTTTCGACATCGGGAACTGGATAGCAAAAAACATTGACTGGAAACATGATTTTGTCCCAGAAACGATTCAACACTTTGAGAAGAAAGGTCTTACCCAATATCTGAAGTGGTGAGCAAGCATGGATAAAGTCTATAGGTCTTATTATACGAAGTCTGACCCAATAGTCACTTATATGTTTGAAAAGGCATGTGTGCGGGCCGGCATGAGGGTTCTCGAACCTTGTGCTGGTGATGGAGTCTTCGTCGACGTACTTCTAAAACTTGTCTCCGGCGTTTCAATAGATATTTACGAGCTGAACCCGAAACCTGTGCACGTGTTGAGAAACAAGTACAGAGATAGAGCCAACATCAGGATTATCCACGGAGACACACTCACCGATGTCGAGCTGACTTTGTTTTCGAATGCTGGAGGTTTCTATGACAGGGTAATTGCCAATCCCCCTTATGGAGCTTGGCAGGACTATGAAAAAAGGCGGTATCTGAGAAAGTTGTATCCCAAGCTTTATGTCAAAGAAACATATGCTCTCTTTCTCTATCGGTGCGTCCGCCTGCTCCGTGATAAGGGTCTTCTGGTTTTCATAGTTCCGGATACATTTCTGAATCTCCACAGGCATACGAAATTAAGGAGTTACTTGCTGACCAATACCAAGATAAGAGAGCTTTGCTTGTTTCCCTCTTCTTTCTTCCCCGGCGTCAATTTCGGTTATGCAAACCTGTGTATAATAACTTTGGAAAGGTGCGCAAATAGGAGCGATTGCTTGGCGAATACCTTCAAGGTCATTGCAGGATTACGAGACGTGGGTGAACTGGGAACGCTGGCGAGATGGGTGGAACCCCACCAAGAGGTGTCAGTGTTTTCACAATCAGACGTCTACGAGAACATTGATCATGCCCTCCTTGTTTCGGCTGATCCTAGGATTACTTACATCATCAACAACAGCGACATGAGAATCGGGGACATTGCAGACTGCGTTACCGGGTTTTACTCTGGTAATGACAAGAAGTATCTCCGGGTGGCATCCAAGGACCTGAGGAATGCGAAGCGGTATGACTTGGCTGATGTATCTCAAATCGCAAGAGATTATGCCACCAAGAATGACATTCTGAAGGGAATCGAAGGTACCAAGTGCTTTATCCCCATCCTAAAGGGTGGCAATGTCAGGTACTACAAGCCAGAGATGTGGTACATGGACTGGGGTGTCGAAGCGGTCAGAAACTATAAGACAAGCAAGAAAGCGCGATTCCAGAATTCGCAATACTACTTCAAATATGGAGTAGGAGTGCCAATGGTCTCCGCATCGAGAATTACTGCTGCACTCATTGAGAACAGGCTCTTCGACCAGTCAATAGTCGGCATTTTTACGAAGAATCCAAAGTGGATACACTTCTTGCTGGCGTTCTTCAATTCTGCTTTGTGCAACAGGCTGATAAGGACCATAAATCCAACCGCAAACAATCCCGCAAATTACATCAAGAAAATCCCCTTTGCCAAGCCATCCAAGAACGAACTTGAGAAGATCAACGGGATAGTCAAGAGTATCATACAGAATCTGAAACAAGGTAAAAAGTACAATAGGGAATGTGACTTCGATCTCGAGGAGTTGATTACAAAGACCTACCAACTTTGAGTGGCCTGCTTTCTCTGCGGTTAGGAGGAGACAGGACACAAGCTTTTCTGTTTGACCTCTTGGCAGGCAGCAAGAAACCGGTATTCTACTCTTCGGGGTGAGGCAAACAGTGAGAATCCTGCTGACAAACGATGATGGCGTTGAATCGGAGGGGATTCATATCCTCGCACGCGAGTTGCGCCAGGTGGCCGACTTGCTCATGGCTGTGCCTCTCGTGGAAAAAAGCGGCACAAGCCACGGCATTACCCTTGGCAGGCCTGTTGAGTACAAAGAGCTTGACCCTCGCACGGGAATCCCCGGATACGTGGTGAGCGGCACGCCCGTTGACTGCGTGCGCCTCGCGCACGAGGTCTTCGAGGAGCCTTTCGACCTTGTCGTCTCCGGGATAAACGCCGGCGCCAATGTCGGGCTGAATGTTCACTACTCCGGCACGGTGGCGGCCGCCATGGAAGCTGCGTTTCTCGGGCGAATGGGGCTTGCAGTCTCGATTTCCACGCGCAGGCCCAGGCACTTCGAGACCGCCGCCGTGCTCGCTGCCGACCTGGCGAGACGCATGCTCGAACGTGGCGAGCCGCTGGTCCTCAATCTCAACGTGCCGGACCTGCCTCTCGGTGAAGTCCGGGGAGTGCGGGTCACGCGGACATCGACGACTGAAGAAGAAACGGCGCTTGGAATTAGTGAAAATTCTCAGCCGAAAGTTGATGAATGTGACGATACTAAATACGTCTTAGATAGTAGAGCCCTGAGGGCGGGATTTGTGTCAGTTACTCCGCTGGAGCTTGACATGACAGCCTGCGACAAGCTCAAGACCATACAGGCCTGGGGGTGGCAGGGAATTGGACGATAACTCGGACAAGGCAAGGGAACACCTGACGCTTGGCGTCATGTACCAGGAGATAGGCTCCTGCGACGAGGCGATTGTGGAGCTCTCCAAGGTGCTTGCGCTCGACCCCGTGAATTCGACCGGCCACCTCTACATAGCGCTGGCATACTGCGACAAGGAGTTCTACCAGGAGGCCCGCAACCACTTCGAGAAAGTGCTGGAGCTGGGCGGCGACGGTGCCGCCGCCAACGCGGGCATGGCCAGGGTATTCCTGATGAAGCGCCGCTTCGAAGAGGCGCTCGAGTTCGCACGCAAATCCACCCGCGCAAGGGACAGCTACGTCCAGGGGCACCTCATTACGGGCGATATCTACCAGGCCATGGGTGATGACGAGATAGCGCTCCTGAAGTACGAGAAGGTGCTCTCGCTCGACCCGCAGAACCGCCCCGGCCACTTCCACAGCGCCATCTCCTACCGCAACCTCGAACGCACCGACGATGCAATCTACGAGCTGCGCCGCACCCTTGAGATTGACCCGGACTACGTTGGGGCGCACCTCGAGCTTGGCGAACTCTACGAGAGGCGCAATGACCCCGCCCGCGCCCTGGCTGAATTCGAGAGCGTTATTTCACTCTCAAAGGACAGCCCCGAGCTGTGCCGCAAGATAGGGCGCGCGTACCAGTCGGCAGGCAAGCTCAACATAGCCGCGAGGTACTTCGAGCACCTCCTTGCGCTTCACCCTGACGATGTGGACGCCAAGGAGCTCCTCGCCGGTGCTTACAGGGAACTCGGCCGGCTTGAGGAAGCGCTCAACCTGTACACAGAGGTCGTACAAGCCAGCCCGCACAGCGCCGGCGGCTACCAGGGCATGGCCCTGACTTACGGCGCACTCGGAGACAGCGAGAAGGAGGTCTTCTTCTTCCGCAAGGCGATAAAGACCGACCCCCGCTGCGTTGAGGCGCTACACAGCCTTGGCAGTTCCTATATCGCCCGCGGGTGCACGGAAGAGGCGGCGTTCGTTTTCCGCAAGTGCGTGCGCCTCATGCCCGATGACCCGCGTGCCTATGAGCTGCTCGGCGACCTCGAGTACGGCCAGGGACACCTCGATACCGCCATCTATCAGTACCAGAAAGCAGCCAGCCTCGGCTCGCGAAGCGCGCAGGCTTACTACAACCTCGGAGCCGCATACCGGCAGAAAGGGACGGGGCTGATTCTGCGAAACTCACTTTACATCGACATGGCCCGCAGGTGCTTCCTCGAAGCAATCGAGCTCGACAAGGACCTGCGCAAGGCGCCGGCGAGCCTGCGCAGCTATCTCTACCGGCTTGCGGAGGAGGAGAGGCTGCTTCCGGCCGGCCGGTTCATAACGAGCGTGACGCAGCGCTTCGGCATCCGCAGGCGCTTCTCGCTCTTTACCGATTCGATAGTCATCACGAACTTCCTGCTCGGCTTCAAGACGCGAAAGAGCTTCCCGCTCTCAGTGGTGAGCCCTGACTTCACCCTCTCGCGCCGCAGGATTTCGCCCGTGAGCCTTGCAGGGCTTGTGGCGCTGGCGCTGCTGTTAGTGGCGCCGTCCTTCGGGGTTGTCTCGCAGTCGTTCGCGCTTGCCGTGACTGCCGCCGCGATTGCGGTGGTTGCGGTCGCGGGACTGCTGGCGAGCTATCCCCGCTACATCTTCCATGACCGCTACTCGCACCAGGTGCTTTTCGAGTTCCGGCCGAATTCTCCCAGCAAGGATGAGGCGAAGGCGTTTCTTGACCGCATGTCGCGCCGCCTCGCCCGCCACCCCCGCACCGTGCTCTAACGCGGAGCATGGAACACGATGTCCGGCAGTTCATAGTGCGGCCTTCGGCCGCAACTTGACAACTCGTTTAGCCGCCTCCGCCGGACGGCGGATTCAGCCGGCGGGATGCAACGCGGGCTCAAGCCCGCGGCTAAACCATTACTACCGGCCATGCGGTCCATTTCGTCATTGCGAGCAAAGCGAAGCAATCTCGAAGTTACTGTGACAAAACAACTTACATGAGATTGCTTCGTCGCTTGCGCCACCACTTCTGGAACCAGGCTTTGAGCCTCTGTCTGGTCTGCCGCACGAAGTCCCTGAGGTAGTAGTGGTGGACTATCGCCAGCATAAGAAAGCCGACTGTGGCAGCCACCTCGACGGTCGCCTGCTTTATCATCCAGTACTTCACGGGGTGCCTGAGGCACAGGGTCCAGATTGCCGTGACTGCGCTCAGAGCGCCGAGCACCACCCATAGCCACGGGCTTGTCAGAAACAGCAGAAGCAGCCTGAAAGGCTTGAAGATAAACGACAGCTTGCTCATAGGCGTGAAGCCCTCTATCAAATGCGGACGCCTCGCTGTTTGAGTATACAACACGATTGGCAGGGCGTCAAGGGCGATACCACACTGCAGGCTGGTGTTAGAAGCTCAGCGAGATTCCGATGGTGAATGTCCTTCCCGGCTGCACCTGTCCGGCGACGACGCGGTACTTCTCGTCGGTGAGGTTGCCTATCCGCGCGAACGCCGAGGTGTATTTGGAGAGCTTCGCCGTTCCTGTCACGCCGAGCGTCCAGAAACTGTGCAGCTTGTTGGCCTTCGTGTTCTGGGGGTCTGTGTAGCGGTCGCCGGCAATCCTGACGACAAGGGCCGCCGTGTGTCCTTCAGGGCTGCGGTACGCCAGTGAGGCAGAGCCCGTATGCTGCGGAATGTCCTCGACGTGGTTGTGCTCGATTGCCGGGTCGGGCTCGTACCTTGCGTACCTGGCATCGGTGTAGGTGTAGCCGAGAGTCACTTTCAGGCCCTGGGCCAGAATGGCCGCAAGCTCCACCTCGGAGCCGAAGATACTGACCGCGTTGACGTTCAGCGGCCTCAGCGTGAGCGGGACGAATTGCACCACCATGTAGTCCCAGAAATCCACGCCCCGGCTGCGGTAGACGGCGGCGTCGATGGAGACCTTCTTTCCCGCCACGCGCATCTTCTGGCGCACGCCGAACTCGCCGGACCACAGCGTCTCAGGGTCGAGGTCGGGATTGCCCTCGAAAATCATTCCCATGTACAGGGTCGGCGGCATGTACAGGTCGGAGATTGTCGGCGGCCGGAAAGCCTTCCCGCCCGTCACGCGAAAAACGGTGTCTTTGACCGGCTCGTACGTAATACCGGCTCTCGGCGAGACCTGGCTGCCAAACTCCTCGTTCGAGTCAAGCCGCACGCCCAGCGTGAACTTGAACGTCCCGATGCCGACCTCTTTCTGCACATAGCACGCGGATTCTGTTATCTGCTCCTCGATATGCCCGGTGAGCTCGCCGACGTTGGCCCGCTGCGTCTTTATCTCCGCGCCGGAGGTGAGCGTGTTGTGCTTGCCCAGTTTGTGCGTGTACTGCACCTGAGCGCCGGCGGTGTACTGGTGGTAGCGGGCCTCAATGCCGAAGAGCTTCCAGCCCCGTTCCTGGTATGTCCCGTTGCGAAATACGCGCACTTCGAGTTTCCTGTCGGAGCCTTCGCCCAGGGGTGTCTGAATTCTGAGGTACTGGAACTCGTTGACCTGGTGCAGCTTGAAGTCCTCCTCGTGCCCGGTGCCGTATGACGCGCCGGTGGCGAACGTAAGCACGGACCTCTCGCCCATGCGGCGCACGACCTTGGCGAAGAAGCGGGCGCTCTCCCAGTCCCGGTTCGAGCCGTCCGAGTTCTTCAGGTAGCCGTCGGTGCCGAACCCGCTTCCCGTGAACAGGCCCGCAAGGGTCTTCCCGCCGGTCGAGACTACGGTCGTGTAGCGCCGGGAGTTGTGGCTGCCAAGTGACGCCGAGAACTTGCCGGCTTTCTTCTTGCGCGGGTCCTTCGTCACGATGTTAATGACCCCGCCGATAGCCAGCCCGCCGTAGAGCGCGCTTGCCGGCCCCTTGCTGACCTCGATGCGCTCAATCGCCTCGACAGGCACAAACCGGAAGTCGAAATCACCCAGGTATTCTTCGTTGGCGGGCCTGCCGTCAATGAGTACCAGCACCCGCTGCGCGCCGTAGCGGCCCTGGAGGCCGCGGATGTTGAGCGTCACTTTCTCGCCGAGCTCACCCGCGCCCTGCACGTTCACGCCCGGCACGCTCGCGAGGAGCTCATCCACCGTAACGGCGTGAGATGCTTCAATATCCGACTGGGGGATAACACTGACCGTGTCTGAAAGCGACTTCAGCTTTCTCTCTGTGCGTGTTCCCACCACAACAAGCTCGTCAAGTGTCAGGTTAAGGAGCTTCTGCGGTTTCTCTTCTTCCTTCTTCTCTTGCTCATCCTGTGCCCAAAGCTGTATCGTGAAGCATACCGAGAACATCAGCACGGCAATTGACACGGCAACTGCAAAACTCAAGCTCTTTCCCACTTCCTGTCCCTCCTGGAATGAATAGTCCTGAACGATGCCAAGCAAACATCGTACCGGTTGCATTCTACTGCTCACCTGTGAAATCGCAACTTCTTTATTGAGAACCAGTTGTGTCAGTTTCCGTTTGCATTCCGGCCTGGTGAGCAAACACTGCTGTACAAGTGATGGTCATCTCTGTCTGCCGGCTGTCTGGATTCTGTGCACCCGGCGGGGCAGTGTGCAAGACATTTCCGCAGGCAAGGTAGCCACAATCAGTCATTGCGAGGAGGAGGCGCTGCCTCCGACGTGGCAATCTCTGTCGCCACAATTGATGAGATTGCTTCGCCTTCGGCTCGCAATGACTAACCGTCGCGGACCCGGCGGGGCAGGGGAATCGAGTTAGTGGTTGAATTAGCGGGCGGCGGTCTACGCAGGAACGTTCTCTATGAACTGAAGCCCGATATTGTACTCGCGCAGGGACTCGACCTCATCCACCCGGACAACCTTGGCGATTACTTCCTTCCTCTCGGTACCGTCGGGCATGGTGAAACGCGCAACCACATACGAAGATATGTCTATCGGGCTGTCTACAACAACGAGCAGTCCGCCGGCGCTTACGTTGCGGCTTTCCACGCTGCGCGGGTCAGCAGCAGGGCCGCCGGGGTGGTAGGGTGAGAGCTCGACCTTGACTCTCGCGTCGATACGCTCGTATTTTCGTCTCTCGACCTGGGTCACTGCGGTTTCTCCTTGCTCTCAGTCACCCATTACCTATAACGCGCTATTAAGCCAAGAGATTTTATCATTCAGAGAATACTCGTGTCAAATACAAAATTGCATGAAATTGCCGGTGCCGCCCTCCTTTCTTCTCGTTTAGCCGGGCCGCCTGCGGCCCGGAATTGCGCCTTGCAGGCAAGGCGGCTAAACACCCGCGGGTTAAAACCCGCGGCTTGCTATCGGCGGTATTTCATGGCAGCGTGGATTCGCTCGCGTGCGATTTCGAGCCCGGTCTCGCGTGGGTACTGCCCGCGCTCCTTGACGCGATGGAGCAGCTCTTCGACGTTTCTGCGAACCTTCTGTGTTATGGTGGGGAATACTTCAGACTCGCTGCCGCCGTAGTATTCCACTGCACCGCAGATTACCCCGCCCGCGTTGGCGATGAAACACGGAATTGAAAGAATCCCCTTGTCGTGCAGCTTCTTCTCGGCGTCGAAAGTAATCGGTACGTTGGCACCCTGTACTATCAGCTTCGCCTTGACCTTGTCGAAGTTGTCCTCGTGGATGCAGTCGGGACGCGCGCAGGGCACAAGTATGTCGCAATCCACGGTCAGGCAGGCTTCAAGCGGCTCTTTGCTGCCATCTGCGTTCGAGACTGAGCCAGTCTTGTCCTTGACTTCACACAGTTGGGCGCACGAGAGTCCCGCGGGCTTGCAGACGGTGCCCTTGCTGTCACTTGCGGCGACAACGACGGCCCCGCGCTGTTCAAAGAACTCGGCAGCCATCCGGCCGACATTGCCGAAGCCTTCTATGGCAACCCTGGCGCCATCGAGCTTGAGGCCGGCGTGAGGAGCCGCCACCTCAGCGGCTTCGACCACGCCCCAGGAGGTGGCGCCGATTTCGTCAAGCGGTATCCCGCCCATGGAGCGTGGAGGGCAGGCACCGCGGCCGATTTCATCGCGGATATAGCCTATTGTAGCCTCGTTGGTGCCCATATCGGGGCCGGGGATGTACTCGGTTATTTCGCGGATTGCCCTGGCGAAAGTCCTGAAAATCTGCTCGCGCACCTCTTCGGGCTGGTGCGGGTCGGCGATAATGCCGCTCTTGCCGCCTCCGAGCCGCAGGTCAGCCGCAGCAGTCTTGAGCGTCATTCCGCGGGCCAACCGGAAGACCTCGGTGGTGGTCACGTCGGGCGCCATGCGGATGCCGCCCATGGCGGGCCCGCGGGCAGTCGAGTCAACCACGACAATCGCTCGCAGCTTGCTTGCGGGGTCGTATATGTGCGCAACTTTCCTGGGTCCGAGGTCATCATAGATTTCTTCTGACAAGAAAAGCGAGGGCTCGCCTCTCTTCTTCCTCTTGGCCATCGTCCCCTCCTTAATCAGAAGAGCATCCGCGGGCTGAAGCCCGCGGCTTCTAAATTTCGAGCTGCTCTATTTTCTCAAGCTCCTCCCTGGAGATGCTGAACTCATGCTCCTTGGCGGGAAAGACTTTCTCCTTGCAGTCCTTCATGTATTCCTCTATGGCGTTTTGCATATCCGCACCGAGGTTCGCGTACTGCTTGACAAACTTCGGCTGGAATATCGGGTATAGCCCGACAATGTCGTGGATAATCAGAAGCTGGCCGTCGCAGTGCGGACCCGCGCCAATGCCGAACGTGAGCACATTTAGCTTCTCGTGAATTATCTTGGTCACGGGCGTCGGTACGCATTCGAGCAGGATGGCGAATGCACCCGCCTCCTGGAGCGCGAGCGCATCTTCAATCATGGACTTTGCGCTCTCGGCCGTCTTGCCCTGGACCTTGAAGCCGCCGAGCATGGCCGAGGACTGGGGGGTGAGGCCTATGTGCCCGCAGACGGAGATGCCCGCGTCAACGATTGCGCGTACCTTGTCCGCGATGCGCACGCCGCCTTCGAGCTTGATTCCGTCGCAGCCCGCCTCCTTGAGGAAGCGTCCCGCGTTGTAGATTGCATCCTCGGTTGACTTGTGGTAGGAGAGAAACGGCATATCGCCCAGCACGAAGACGCTCGGCGCCGCCTTGCGGACTGCCTGGCAGTGGCCGATGCAGGTGTCCATTGTTATAGGCAGTGTGCTGTCGTTTCCGTAAATCGTCATGCTGGCCGAGTCGCCCACGAGAATCATCTCCAGGCCCGCCTGCTCCATGTAGTGCGCAGTAGGGAAAGTGTATGCGGTCAGCCAGGTGATTGTCTCGCCCTTCCTCTTCATCTTGTAGAGGTCGGGAATCGTCACCTTCTTGCGTCCTTTTCCGCTTGCCACGGTCTGCCTCCCTTCCGAAAAAAGTGTGATTGTGGATTTGCCTCTTCGAGCCAGCTATTCTACCCTTGTCTGCCCTTGGGTCAACTGCAATCTATGTTGATTCTGGCATGGTTCACTTTGTCGGATGCGAAGGTAACACGAACACAGCGCATCGAGTCATTGCGAGGTCCCGCAGGGACTCTTTTAAAAGTGGCTGCGCCACCCGCAAGGCGGGCGTGGCAATCTCATCCTGATGTGATTGCCACGTCGTCCGCCGGACGGCGGACTCCTCGCAATGACATAAATGTGTCACCCGGATTTGAACCAGGCCTTCATTCTTTATACGACGGATTCCTTGAACTTGACGCTGGGCCCGGTTAGAATAGTCGCAGGACGAGTTGCGCAAGGAGGAAAAACAGGTGTCAGATAATGTTGCGAAAATGCTGGCCATAGGCCAGGCGGACCTTGAGGTTGTCAACGACTTCATAACCGACGCAGGCAGCCCGATAATCAGGGATTTCCTCGCGGTGGTGGAGAAACACGGGGGCGTCGAGGAAATCGAGAAGAAAGCGGCCGAGGCGGGTAAGCTCGAAACGCGGCTTGCGAAGCTTGAGGAGCTGAACTCGCCGTATCTCAAGGATGTCATGTGGCTCAAGGAGCAGGTCGAGAGCGGGGTATTCGTGAGCGTGGCCGACTATCGCCGCAAGGTGCTTGGAGAAAAGGCCGACTCGACGACCTTCGCCGACGACTACGCCGTCACGCTCGAAATCAGCGCCATGCAGTTCTTCCCGTGGGTAATCGTGCAGGCGAAGCGGGCAATCGACAACGGCGAGCTGATGCCCGGGCGATTCATACGAGTCCGTGCGATGAAAGAGCAGGTGCAGGACAACGCCGACCTTGTGGCGACCGGGGCGGTCATGAACATCCTCGGCTCCAGTTATGTCGAGGCGCTCGACACCAAGGGCACGGACGGCTCCAATATCCACCTCGGCGGGCCGGAGACAATAACCGGCTACTTCGGCGGCGTCGGGCAGCCCAACACTCACGCCATAGACTGGCTTGACGAGTACCTGCACTACTACACCAGCTACGGCGTGCGCCAGGTGCTCAACGTCAACGCAGGCACAATACTGCTGGGATACTTTCTGAGAAAAATCGGTGTCAACAACGAGTTCAAAATATCCGTCTACATGGGCAACGACAACCCCTACGCCGTGCTCTGGACCCTCATGACGGCCCGGCTGTTCGCGGACGCCCAGGGCGGGACATCGCTTATCGGCTTTAACTTCGCGAACTCCGTGGACAACGAGACCATTCTGGCCGCGGACGAGATTCGGTCGCGACTCGGACTCGAAGATATCGTGCGCTTCGAGCACCACATCCTCGAAACGTACAAGTCCATTGTGATACAGCCCTACGACCGCCGCGACGAGTTGCTCGAAATTGCCGACAAGGTGAAAAACGTAAGCGCGAAGCACGAGGGAGGTGAAATCGAGATCGAAAAGAAACGCGAGCACCCGACGGACATCCTCGAGTACTTCATCCCCAAAGAAGACATACTCAAACAGGAAGGGCTGATGGAGGCGCTCCAGATTAACTACTTCGACAAGCACGAGGCTGTAAACATTACTGCCCGGAAACTGACTGAAAGAGGCTGCTCCTTCGTTGCCGCGCGCAATGCGCACAAGTGGTAGCACCTGCTTGAAAAAAAAGGGCGCGGCTGACTTGTCGCGCCCTTCGAGTATCCGAGGTCTGCTACTTCTCCTGCTTGGGTTTCCGCCCGCCGCCGAAGAGGTCTTCTCCTGTATAGGGGTCTTCCGGTATCCTGACCACCGGCGCGGTCGCCCGCTTCAGGAACAGGATGGCAAAGCAGG
>DAOVDS010000441.1 GCA_030669415.1 bacterium | reverse complement strand
GTAACATCGACCGCTCGATGACATCGTTGAGTTGTTTTCTCTGGGTCGCCGTGTGGAATCCGCCCATTTCCCAACCACGTTACACCGTGCCCGTTCGCAAGCGCCTGAGCAACGAAAGTCTTTTCATCCATAGGCTTCATGGCACAAATAATCACTTCTAATGCAGGCTTGGGTTGAAAGCCGCCGTAACTGCCCTGCAAGCGAATTGCATCAGGGTGCGTGAACTTGTCGTATGTCTCGCGGTGCTTCGTAGCGTTGTATCCCTTGTCAGATGTCATGCCGCCAAGACCTTCGACATCTTCGATGCTGTCGGGGTCTCGATGCTTCTTCTCGATGTGCTTGGCGATGTTCTGCGCCTTCGGAAATCCTGTACCGTAGGCCCAGAATATCGGCGTGAAGTGCACCCAGAATCCCGCCTCTTCGAGCTTCGCCATCATGCGCCACAGGCAATCAGCACGCGCGCCTGACATTACAAACGCGAATGCGCCCGGCTTCAAGACGCGCAGGCATTCTTTGAAAACCTCAGTCTTTGGCAGCGCCCTATCCCACTCCTTCCCCATAAAGCTGATGCCGTATGGCGGGTCGGTGCAAATTAAATCGACTGAATTCGGCGCGAGGGTCGAAAGTATATCAAGAGCATCGCCTTGTTCAACCTGCCATGTCATTGCGACTTCACCTGCACCATCACCTGCACTCGCCGGCAGTTCTGGAAGCGGCGCTCTTTGGCCTCGTCGCTATCGACAAGCACCATGCCGCACTTCTTTGAAAGTTCGCAGCGGCTCTTGTTTCGACACAGCACCTGGACGCCGTGACTCTCGACTTGCTTGAGAATCTCGTCGTGCGATTTCGGGCTGTAGCAAACCCGCGTGATAAAACTCTCGCTCATCTTTCCATCCCTTCTGTTACTCGCCATCCGGCTTCTCCTCACACAGGCGCAATACCTGGTCTTCGCACTTACCCTCGGCGCTACAGCCCTTGCATTCGCGGTTACATACTACGCGGTCGTTCTTCGGCAGGAATTTTCTAACGGCAACGCTCAGCGCCCTGTAAGTATCCCGCATCTGCCATAGTTCGGCCCTCAGATTCTCGTGGTCTTTCTCGGCAAGCTCGGCTTCGAGGGCGTCGCAACACTCCGGGCATAGGGTTCTCCTATTAACGCCCCATCGAAAATTTAGTTCTCTACCACATTTATCACATTTAAACACGGCCATCTCCTTTCAGTAACGCGGCAAGCGCGGGCTTGATTTGCCAGCAATAATTGAGACGAAGAGGGGTACAATAATCATATACCACCACAGCCTTGACAAGTTCAAAAGCAAGAAGCCCATCTCCCGGATTGCTATAATCAGAAAACCCCTCTAAAATTTCAGCAGCAAGTTCACGCGCCTTCGAGCCAGAATTCATAAGTGCCTTAATCCAGTCCAGCGCGTCGTGGTCTGAGGTGCTGTAGGCGGGGATGTGATGCCAGCCCATACCGTCTGGCCTGATACCCCAGTAGAGGCCATCTGCCATTGCGCCGCTAGAGTATTTTTTTATTTCCGTCCAGCCATTCACCTCCGCCAGCAGCTTGTCAACTTCCGGCCCTATCATTTCGTTGGCCTCACCGTTATGATACTCGTTCATTCGCCTGCCTCCATTCCTTGAACTCGTCGCTTGTGACAGCGGCGAGGTTGGCTTCGGGGAGTCCGCCTTTGAAGGTTGGACTCCTGTCAGTGTGATACGACACACCA
>DAOVDS010000339.1 GCA_030669415.1 bacterium | reverse complement strand
TGACAAACTGTGACTCAACCACGCAGCCAGTTAGCCGGCGGGCTTGCCCGCCGTTTAGCGGCGCAGCTTGCTGCGCGTGTTTTCCTCCTTTCAGAAAAAGCCCAAATTATTAAACCACAGATTACACAGATTGACACAGATTAAGTTTCATGGCCCTCCTTTCTCGCTCCGGATTTCCTGCTCTGCACGTGCAACTTTCAGCCGCGGCGCCTGCGGCGCGGGTTTACCCCGCCGATGAATCCGCCCGCCGTTGGGCGCGTCTGGCGACCGTCCGGCGGAGGGCTTTGGAATTAAGACTCTATTCAATTAGACGCTGTTTAAAGGCAATATAGTGCATAAATCTATAAAAATACTCAAGAAAGTTGAAAAATCTTAAAATAAACGCGGGGTCATTTAATTCTCGTGCCACAGGTCAGACGCATGGCGTGACAGGCAGATTCCTGGACATTTGGCGGCGGTGTTCTTTTCCACTGCAGCGCGTGCAAAAAACTCAATTGCACGTCGAGGTGGCGTAGCCACTCCAACAGAAGCGCCTGTGGCGCCTCGAGTGCTAAATGACCCACCTCGAACCGGGGTTAGGACGCCCGTGACGCTACCGCCTGGTGCGAGATATCCCTGTTCATGTGCTGCCGATTATATTGCAGAATTTAGCAACATTGCAAAATTTTGCAATATAATCGAGATGGCACCAGGTCGCATGGGATTGGCTTGGCGGCAGGTCGAGGTGGTTTTTATTCCGCGTTGCAGGCAACGCGGCTAAACGACAAATCTGTGTTTATGCGTGTTGATCGGTAGTTTGATTAACCCCGCCGATGAATCCGCCGTACGGCGGAGGGCTTGTGATTTCCCCACCAGTGAATGGTGGGGCTTTGGAATTATCGGTGGTTTTGATTTATCTTCCCGGGGCTATTTTGCGCTGGTTTTGGTTTTTTTCGCACCTTTGAGGAAGTACCTTGCGCTCGTGTACTGCGACCAGGTACAGACCCGTGGTATGACGACGGTGCCGAGCTTTTCGCGCAGTTGCTGGAAGGCGCTGACATCGAGGGGGTTGGGAATAGCCACAAAGACCGCCTTGCCTTCGCGCTTCAGGGGAACGGCATCGAAGCGGCTCATTGTTTTGGTATCCATGAGGCCCTGTACGTTCTTCGCTATCTTGAAGTCGCCGGGCGGGCAGGCTTGAAGGCCGGTAGTCTCGCAGATTGACTTGACAATCTCTTCCTCGTCAATCAGGTTTGCATCACGCATGAGCGGAATGAGGCGTTTGCCGACAGCTTTCTGGTACTTGAGAAGGTGCGGGACATCTTTCTCCTCGAGTACCTCCTGCTCCGTCAGGAGCCGAATCAGGAAGACATCAGCCGCCGGCTGAAGCCTGCGGCTAAACTTCATTGGTTGCGGCCGGTGGCCGCGCTGTGGTATACTCAGATGAAGAGGAAGCACGAGAAGGGAGCAATAGCTGATGAGGAAGAGGCGGCTTTGTATAGCTGTGACAGCCGCGGTCGCAACGTTGTTGGTGGTGCTGTGGTGGCAGTACTCTAACATAAAGCTCCGTCTATTGTTCTACAAATGTGCCACAGCACTGGTGAAGTATGAGCTTATCACAGAAGACGCGATTTTGGAGGAAGACGAGCGCCTTTTGCTGGAACTGAGCCATATAGTCGAAACCAATCCTGAGTATTACCTCTCGCTTATCTTACCTCAACTTCATAGCGATGACACTGGCAATGTCTTGTGTGCTCTTTCGATAATGAACGGTTGGAACACACTTTGCATCCTCTCGAAAGAATACGCGAATCTTGTACAGTTCGTGAAGACACACCGCGATGAAATAGACAGGTCTGTTCTGTCTGTCTTGCCAAATCTTCTCAGGCATGAGGACTTGAGAATTCGTCACCAGGCGGCTATACTGGCCTGCTCTTTCCGGGACTCCCGGGTGAAACAAGAGTTGATAGTCATGGTTTCTAAAGACACCTGCCCGGCAGTTAGATCGAAGGCTGTAAACGCACTACTGCTATATAAACGGGAAGAAGATGCGATCCGGACTCTGGTCGAAGTTATGCTCACAGACACTGAAAGCAGCGTTCGTGGGGAAGCGATTCAAGCACTTGGCCGTATAAGGGATACAAGAGCTCTGGACGGTTTCATCAAAATGCTTGAAGACACAGACCCGGAAGTGCGTGAGGAATCAGTCTTGGCCTTGAAAGGGATGCCCGTCAAGCAATCAATACGGGCGCTAATCAAGGCTCTTGATGATACATCCAGCCATGTACGCTACCACGCGGCAATGGCACTCGGTGAGTTCGGCGACGAAAGGGCGATTGAACCACTCATTAGAGCATTCGAGAACACACAAGGGTCCAGGCATGACCGGCGGGCAGCAGCAATAATGTTAGGCAAGCTAAAAGACAGAAGAGCGATACAACCACTTATCAATGCTCTTAGCGACAGCAATGGTAATGTTCGCTCAAGCGCAGTCTGGGCGCTTAGCGAAATGGAGGATGCTCGGGTAGTGGAATACCTTATTAGAGCTCTTCGCGATTCAGACGCTGATGTACGCAAGGCAGCGGCAGGTGCTCTTGGCGAGATCAAAGATACGAGGGCAGTCGGACCACTTATCAGGATGCTTGGCGGCACAGATAGAGAACTTCGAGAACAGGTGGCACAAGCACTTGGTGAAATCGGCGATGCAAAGGCAGTGGAACCGCTTGCGAAACTGCTCGGCGCCAGGCCCTATGCAGTGTGCAGCGCAGCAGCAGAGGCGCTTGCCAAACTTGGAAATCGTGGCGTGGAAGCGCTGGTCAACGCACTTGGTTCTGAAAACCCTACAGCCCGTAGCGTGGCGGCACATGCACTTGGCAGAACCACTGACTTGCGAGCTGTGGAACCTCTTTTGAATGCTCTTGGAGATGCGGATTATGAGGTGCGTGACGGAGCGGTAATTGCCCTGGGCAAACTCCGAGACCCGAACGCACTGGAACCGCTTGTAAGGCTGCTTCAGAATCCCCAAACGCACAGGCTGCACTATCAGGTAGCAGAGGCTCTGGGGGAAATCGGGGACGCAAGAGCTGTGGAGCCACTCATCAAAGCACTGGAGCACAAAGAGACCGCAGTCCGCCAGGCAGCAGCGGAGGCACTTGGTAAGATTGGGCATGCAGGGGCTGTAGAACCCCTCATCAAAGCACTCAGTGACGAGAATGAGTTCGTGCAGAGATTCGCGGCCACTGCTCTTGGCGAGATTGGGACGCCAGAGGCTGCCGGGGCGCTAATGGCAATAGTAAATGACCCGGACAGTGAGATTCGCGGGAGCGCAGCTCTGGCACTTGGCGAAACCAAGGATGCCAGGGGACTTGAACCACTTGTCACTGCTCTTGAAAACACTGAGTTTCATCCTCGCTCGGCTGCCGCGGCTGGACTCGGCCTCCTTGGAGACCGAAGGGCGGTCGAACCGCTTATCGAGGCGCTCGGCGATTGGGACCCTCACCTGCGCCAATGCGCGGCAGAATCCCTTGGCGCGATCAAAGATTCGAGGGCAGTCGAGCCCCTTTCAAAAACAGTCTATGATTCGAATTCAACCATCTCCAAGGCGGCAGCGTTGGCATTGGCGCAGTTTGGAACACGGTCGGCGCAGTTTCTCATCAAAGCGCTTGGCGATACGAGCATCGACGTCCGCGAGGCAGCGGTGAGTGCACTGACACAGATGTCAGGGAAGGACTTCGGCACCGACTACGCCGCGTGGAAAGCCTGGCACGAGAAGAACAAGGACAAGTAGACGCCCCTTCCACCATCGCCTCCTTGAACTGGCCAAGGTACCCACCCCCGCACGCTGCCCCCTGCCGTTTGCCGGGAACTTCTACTGTTTTTATGTGACGGATTATATTGCAAAATTCGACACTGTTCATTCGATATTTGAAGGAAGAGGCATCAGTTTGTGCATAACTGTTTATGGGTAAGCAACTTGGGGCAAAAGGAAAACCTGATTCCTGCCGATATGGGAAGTGTGAAGTTTTTCGCAACCCATACACAAGGAG
>DAOVDS010000383.1 GCA_030669415.1 bacterium | reverse complement strand
GCAATCGTATCATCCTCGGACCCGAAAGGGGCGCCGGAAACCGCCCGGCTCGCCATCGAAGGCGGTGCCGATGTTATCCAGTTGCGGGAAAAGGGCGCAGGCGACAGGCTGTTTCTCGAAACCGCGCTGGAGCTTCACCGTGCAATTTCCGAGACGGAGGCACTCTTTATCGTTAATGACCGCGCTGACATCGCGTCCGCCTGCGGGACCGACGGCGTTCACGTCGGCTTTGATGACCTGCCGGTATCCGAAGCCCGGCGCCTGCTCGGACCCCACGCAATTATCGGCGCATCGGCGCACTCGGCCGAAGAGGGCATTGAGGCACAAGGACAGGGCGCCGACTACCTCGGCGTGGGCTCGCTTTTCGCCACTTCGACAAAGTCCGATGCCGTGGTGCGGGGACCCGAGCACTTCCTGAACATACAGCAGGCGGTCAACATCCCCTGCTTCGCCATTGGCGGCATCACCCCCGAAAACATCGCCGAAGCTGCCTCCGCCGGCGTACTGCGCGCCGCCGTTGCGTCAGGTATCTCGCAGGCCAATGACCCGAAACAAGCTGCACACACTATCAAAGCAGCTTTATTGTCAAGGTGTGCAAATGAAAGCTGACATAACCAAGGTCTTTGCCTATTGCCTCCTGGCTCTTGGCTCTTGGCTGTTTTTAACCGGCTGCACCGCCCCACCAAAAGAAGCTCCGATACCTGAGACACCGTCTCCACCACAAACGAAAAGCCCCCCCGCGTCTGAACAACCCGCCATTAACGAGTTGAAAGCCCGGATTGACCTGCTTATTACCCAACTGGCAAGTCAATCCCACCGAAAGCGGGACAAGGCTGACAAACAACTGAGGGAGATGCTCAGTGACGCGGAGCACTTCGACTATGCCCTCTTACAGTTGAAACGCCATTTGGATTCAGCAACAGACCCGGAAATCAAAACACGTCTGGAGCAAATGAAGATACGCGAATATATTGCACTCGGGATTACCGGCTCCCTTCTCAAGGAGTTTCCCGACATACTTGCAAAATTGACTTCACTTGACCCTGAAATCCGTCTTGACACTGTGGAAACGCTTGGTGAATCAAAGCATCCTGATGCAGTCGAACCGCTTATCAAAGTTCTCGAAGACACAGACGAGAAGGTGCGCACGGCGGCGGCACGGGCACTCGTCTACTTCCGCGGCCCGCGGGCAATAAAAGCCTTTATCAATGCACTACGGAATGGGGGCGCCAGTGTGCGCCTTGCAGCAGCTCAAACTCTTGGGGAGAGGCAAAGTAAAAGTGCTGTAGAACCCCTGATAAATACACTTAAAGATTCCAATCCTGAAGTACGTGCGCGGGCGGCGGCCTCACTCGGCTGGATTGGAGATAAGAAAGCCGTCAAAGACCTGATTAGGTCCCTCGGTGACGCCGACGATACTGTACGCAGTATGGCGGCCTGGGCGCTGGGACAGATAAAAGGTCAGGAGGTAGTCCAACCCCTCATAAAGGCCCTTGCAGATAAAAGCCCCTATGTCCAGTATATGGCGGTTCAAGCCCTCGGCAACATTGGTAGCCCAGAAGCGGTAGAGCCTCTCATCAAACTACTTCAAATTGCCAGTCCGGATTCTTGGCGTGAAATAGTGCGAACGCTTGGGCAAATAGGGGATACGAGATCTGTCAAACCAGTTGCCAAGGGACTCGACCATGAAGACTGGTACACCCGTGCTGTGGCTGCTCACACGCTCGGCAATTTCAGTAATCCGGAAGCAGTAAATGCGCTTCTCAAAGCTCTTGCGGATAAATCGCTGGAAGTCCGTACCTGCGCTTATAACTCGCTTGGGAAAATCGGCAAGCCGGCGCTGAAATCACTGAAGGCGGCGCTTGAAAAGGAAAAGGATGAGAACAAAAAAGAAAGACTCAAAGAGGTTATTGACAGAATCGAAAAGGAATGACATGGTTTCATCAGTTGGGAAAAAGCTCATCTCCGTATCCTGTTATCAAGGTGTAACAATGAGAACCAGGAGACTTCCCATTATTGCCTATTGCCTCTTGGCTCTTGGCTATTGGCTCTTTTCCTCCGGCTGCTCTGCGCCGGTCAGCGAGATAATCTACGTCTCCTGCACGCCCGACAAGGTGATGGTCATCGATATGCTGCAGGGGCGATTCCTCAAGACTATCCAGGTCGGCTCACTGCCACGGGGGATTGCGTTCCTGCCGGACGGGAAGCTCGCGTTTGTCGCCAACTCGGGCGCGGATACAGTTTCGGTAATTGACACCGGCACCAGAAAAGTCACAAAGACAATCAAGGTGGGCCATACGCCTAACCACATCGCCGTCACGCCCGGCGCCGAGGTGGTCCTGGTGTCCTGTTCCGGTGACGGGACTCTGTCCGTCATTGATGTCAAGATTCTCGAGAAGATTCTAAGCATCCGGGTAGGACGGGAGCCCATGGGCATCGCCCTCTCGAAGGATGGCTACACGGCTTACGTGGCCGACTCCGGCTCGGGCACGCTGAGCATTGTCTCGACCGTGACGTTCAAGAAAGAGGGGCAGGTGGAAATCGGCGGCAAGCCCATGGATGTGGCAGTCCTGCCGGACGGGCGGCTGGTGGTGGCGGACGCCGAGGGCGAGGTGCTTTTCCTGGAGGGCGAGCCGCTGCAGGTGACGAAGAGACTGCGCCACGAGAATGCGTGGGGGGTGGTGGTCAAATGAGGCTGACAGTTGCGGTATTCGCGGTGTTTATGGTGGCAGGGTGCGCGGCGCCCACCTGCGTGTACGTCACCTCGACCGGCGGCAGTATTGCAGTCATTGACCTGGAAACGCTGGAAATCAGCAAGACAGTTGAAGTTTCAGGCGGGCCGTGGGGGATTGCCGCCTCTGCGAGGGAGCCGCGGGTGTATGTCGCCAACTTCTGGGGAACTTCGGTGGTGGGTATCGACACGACAACCAACACGATAGCCCGGAGTATTCGCTGCTACTTCCCGTGGGAGATTGCTGTGCAGCCGCCGGTAAAATAGGGCCTGGTTCACATGACGAAGCGCGAAGGTAACACAAACAGTATGTCATTGCGAGCGGCGGCCCCGCAGGGGCTTTTTCAAGAGTGGCTACGCCACCGCCGCGTGGCAATCTCATCCTTCCAACTTGATGAGATTGCTTCG
>DAOVDS010000376.1 GCA_030669415.1 bacterium | reverse complement strand
GGAAACGGTTTTGGAGGGTTTGCCATGCGACCAAAGGGCAGTGCAGCAGAACTGGAGCGGCGGCGGCGCAGGGCCGTCCAGTTTGTCGAAGAAGGGGAAAGTCCCACTCTAATCGCGAGGTTTCTGGGGTGTTCCAGGTCTTCAATTTATCGGTGGGAAGAGCAGGCGCAATCCGGAGAGGAAGGGCTGGCAGCCAAGCCTCATCCCGGCAGGAAGCGGCGTCTCTCGCCCGAGGAGCACCGGGAGTTAGAGCAGTTGCTCCTTCGCGGGCCCAGAGCCTACGGTTGGTCAAACGACCTGTGGACCGCCACCCGCGTGACAGAGGTAATTCGTCGAAACTTCCGCAAGAAGTTTCATGTCGAGCACGTTCGCAAGATTGTGAAGGAACGCCTTGGCTGGACGAGTCAAAAGCCAGAGCGCAGGGCGCGGGAGAGGGACGAGGCAGAAGTCGAGCGCTGGGTTCGGGAGGAGTTTCCTCGTATAAAAAAGAGAGGCTCAGGAGAGAGGGGCGCACCTCGTATTTCCTGACGAATCCGGGTTTATGCTTACCCCTACGGTGCGCCGAACCCTCGCGCCACGCGGACAGACTCCCATCCATTATTCTTGGGATCGCCGGGACCGCATCTCTTCTATCAGCGTTGTTACTGTCAGCCCGAAGCGCAAGCGTCTTGGACTTTATTTCACTCTGCTTCCTGACAATGAAAACGTCCACGCTACCGACACCGTCCTATTCCTTCGGCAACTCAAACGACATATTCCAGGTAAGCTCACCATTGTCTGGGACCGCGGCAACGTTCACGATAGGAGCCGCGATGTCAGAAAATACCTGGCGAAGCACCCGGAAATTGTTACAGAGAGGTTTCCCAGCTATGCTCCTGAACTCAATCCCGACGAGGGAGTCTGGTGTCACATCAAGTACAGTCGCTTGCCGAACTTTGCCCCGCGCAACACGATGCATCTTCGCCGACGCCTCCATGTCGAGTTCCGTCTCCTGCGCAAGAAACCGAAACTTCTGGCTTCGTTTATACAAAAAGCGAAACTCCCTATATGCCTATGAACGTTCCATTAGCAATGCTGGAGTCAATAATATTTGCCGCCATTGCACTACGCTCTCATACGAATGTCAGTGAACATCTGGCATCTTTTTGCGCCTTCGGGGGAACAATGCGGTGGAAATCGAGTCTGGCGAGGTTTGTATGTGCCGCTCTCGGGTTGAAGCCTGAAGAACATATCCTGGACCTGTCGAGCGAGAGCGGCCGCTCGGTGTGGATAAGACGGACGTCCACCGGCGACGTGATTTTCAAGCGAGCACTTCTCGAAGCTGTATTCATGTGCGCCGACGAGTACCTGTTGGCCGACAAGAAGGTCCGCACGGCAGTAGGTCACTTCATTAGTGGGAGAAAGGCCGTGCCCATCGAAAACGAACTCCTTGAAATCAAGCCAGTGACTTTCTTAACCCTAAACCCCAAAAACGGAAAAAGCCTGTCGGATAGAACCACATTTGCAGTTCCGCAGTTGAGGCGCCTCGTGTTACTTGACACTGACAAGGTTGAACTACCCGACCTTGCCCTTCGTGGCGACGCCGCCGTTCAGGCCGCGGTGAAACATGAACCGCTTCAGATAACGCCGCCAAAAACAGACTGCACGGAGTACCGGGGTGCAGTTATCCAGACTCTAAGGAGCGTCTTAACGCCCGAGGCGGAAGGCCTGGTCGACTTCGACCTTGTGCTCGGTCTCTGCAGGGGAATGACATCTTTCATCGAGGAAGGCGAGACAGCCATCAGGCAGGTTCTTCATGATTTCTGCCTGATTTTAGAAACACTCGGGTTGGTGAAGGAACACTGGTTCCACTCCGTGGACAGCTTCACAGTTTCTGGAAAAGTGATCACAAAGGAGAGACCGCTTAGGCGTGAGGAGATTGAGGATAAAAGGATTATCAACCTGCAACCCAAAGAAGGGGAGGAACAAACAATGGGACGCAAAGAAAATATGATGCCGGAGCTTTACCTGACTGAAGCGACGAAATCGAGGTTGGTATATTGCGCACATCATTTCAAGATGAATGTAGACAGAGCCCTCAACAAAGCAATCAGCCATCTCATGCTGCAGGAACTCAAGGGCAAAACGCTCCCGCATCTTGAGAGAATTGTATCTATAAGCGACGAGTGCGAAGAAAATAGCATTCCCGTCGCGCAGGTGCGCGCGTATCTTGAATGCAAAACCGCTTTGAAGAAGCATGAGCTTACACCGGAAGATTTGCCGCAGGCCATACAGATCGCGGAATCTCTGGCTGAAGCCGAGCTGTCATTCCAGGATGCCGCACATCACGTGGAGACGTACCGGAAACTCAAAGAAGCTAATATCGAATTCGAGGATCTCGAGCAGGTCAAGGCAGATATAGAAGCAATTCATAAACTCGCTGAAACACCGGAGAACGAGGTCAAGGAAATTGCCTCGTGGCTGGCCGAAACTCACAAGCTGAAAGAGAATCTCGACTCGCTGCACATCAAAGAAGAGAAGGCGAAGGGGAGACTCGATGGCGTCAATCGGGAAATAGCCATGCTGAAAAAAGCGCGAATTGCTCGAAAACAAGAATGCTGCAACGTAATAGCTCAAATTGAGCAGCACGAGAAGAAACTGGCGGATTTGACCGAGCAGCTGGAGCCGCTTAAAGTTAAAGTACAGAATAACATTGCCGGCCTTCTGCTTGTCGACCAGTTCCAGCAGTTCCTCCTCAGTAACAAGGTCGATTCAGATGACCTCTTGTGGAAAGTCCTGAGAAATGTTTTCGACCTTAAAAAAACTCAGGACTACAGCAACCGACCTGTACCACCGAAATTCTTCGAAGCGGTGCGCATAGAAATAGCCCGTCTCCTGAGAAAAATTGTGGACGAAGATATTGTCACCTGGCGGGACAAGGACCTGTGGCGCAAATTGGAGAAAGTAAAAGCAGCAGAAGAGCTGTGTGCAGCTCCCTCGGAGGCTTTGAGCAAGGCGGAGAAGGGTATGAAGAAAATAGATGAAGGCCTTGACGAAGTCAGAGATGCAAAATACGCAATTGAAAGAAGCCTGGAGAAAATCAAGCATCCTTACTCGAATACTTGATCGAGTTATAGCCACTTGGAGATAGCGAAATGGGCGGTAATGATGAAGTAATGAACCTGCTTCGGTAATGAATTCTGGAGGAGACGATGTGTGAGCAGAATTCGGAAAAGGATTTGATGGGGCAAGAAGAGGAGGAGTCAGCCTTGTCCACAGAACAAGGAGGCCAAGACCGTGGCGAACT
>DAOVDS010000089.1 GCA_030669415.1 bacterium | reverse complement strand
AAGCGCGGGATTCTATGAATCACCGTGGCAGAACAAGAAGCATCCCAAGTTGCAAATTCTTACAATAAAAGAACTGTTTGCAGACAAAAAGATAGATTGCCCCCCATTACGGCATATGAATGAGACGTTCAAAAAAGCGCCAAAAGCGAAACGCAAAAAAGACCAGACCAATGACTTGTTGTAATCGAGAGTTGCCCGCGCAATAAATTGCGCGGCTTGCTAAATGAACCATGCAGAATTTTGCAATATCACCCGAGAGGCCGCTAAATCAAAGGGCTGCGGGTCGAGGTGGTTTTTCTTCCGGGGGGCAGGCGGCGCGGGTGAACTATCCGCGCACTGAAGTACGCGGCTTTGGGAATTATCGGTAGTTTGGATTTATCTCCCCATGCTTGCGCATGGGGCTTCTGTGGTTGGGATTTTCCCCACCAATAAATGGTGGGGCTTTGGAATTATCTCTATTACACGGCGGGCAGTGGAGTGCCCATGCGTGCAGAATTGAACGCATGGTGCCCACGGAGCGAAGCGCAGGCAAAACCCGCCGGCTAAGTAACCCCGCCGTGAACTACATCGAGGGCGGCTTGCTCATCAACTTGAAGAGGACTTCTTCCCTTTCCTCTTCCGTCAGGTCTTCAAGAAGGCAACTGACGAGTTCCCGGATTGTGGTGTTGCTGAACGGCTTTACTATGTAGAAGGAAGCGCCTTCTTTGTATCCTTTCTCAACGTCTTTTTGCTGCGCTTTGGCGGTGAGCATGATAACCGGCATGTCCTTGAGGCGTTCCTGGAGGCGAAGCTGTTCCATGACCTCTTCCCCGCTGAGACGCGGCATCATCAAGTCCAGAATCATCAGGTCGAACTTCTTGTCGGCGAGGATATCAAGCGCTTCCCGGCCATCACGCGCCTCGGAAACAGAATATCCGCTTTGGGTGAGCAGGGCTTCCAGAATCATTCTCACGTCTGGTTCGTCATCAACAACAAGAATGGACTTCCTGGCTTTTGGAGTATCCGAGTTCATTCTTTCGCCCCTTCGTTTTCCTTCCGCGGCGGCGAAGCCGGCAGGGTGAACTTGAAGACTGTTCCTTCCCCGACATGCGACTCGACGGAGATTTCCCCGCCCATTGCTTCGATAAGCGCTTTGGAAACCGCCAGGCCCACGCCGGTGCCGTGGTAACCGGGGCCTGTTTCCCGTTTTGCCTGGTAGAAGCGGTCAAACAGGTGCTCGAGCGACTCTTCAGGAATGCCCTGGCCTGTATCGGAAACCGAGACTTCGACAAGGTCTTTCTCAAGCTTGCCGGAAACGGTTACTGCCGTACCTTCGGGAGTATGGACTATCGCGTTGTTCGTAAGGTTTGTGATAACAATGGAAAGAGAGTCGGGGTCCGCGTAGGCAGACATTTCGCTGTCGATATCGAGCGAAACGGTCGAGTTTTTGCTTTGGGCCTTCTGCTGCATCAGCTCCATGACGGGTTCGATGGTTTCTCGCAGGGACACCACTCTGGGCGCAAGCTTGTATCTGCCGGATTCCAGCCGTGAGAGCGTAAGCACCTCCGTCGTGAACTGCGCCAGCCGGTCCACGTTTCTGGCCATCATCCTGATGAACTTCTCCTGCCGGTCGGTGAGTTCTCCGAGGGAGCCGTCGAGCAGCATCTCGATTGTGGACTTGAGCGGGGTCATGGGTGTCCTCAGCTCATGCGTGACAGTCGAGATGAATTCATCTTTCATGCGTTCAAGCTCTTTCATTCTTTCCACAATCAGTTTCTCGGCTTCAAGCCTTCGCTTAGCCTCTTCAGCCTCTCTGCGCTCGGTGATGTTATGGAATATCCCGTATGTGGTGACAGGTCTTCCGTCCACGAAGCGGCAGCTTGCGCTTCCCTCGACGAATATTATCCTGCCGTCTTTCGTGAGGAACTTTGCCTCGATGTTCTCAGTCTTCTCACCGGCCACCACGCGCTGGAATATCTCCATGCAATGTGCCTGGCTGTCCGGATGGATAATGTCGAGAATCTTCATGCTGCGGATTTCTTCTTCGCTGTACCCCAGGGTTTCACGCCAGGCGCGGTTGACAAAGACAATGGAGTCATCCGGGGTGACACTCTGGACGAGGTCGCCGGTCGTCTCGACCAGGTCGCGATACCGCTCTTCGCTCTCGCGCCGGGCTTGCTCTGCCTCCTTGCGCACACTGATATCTCTTGCGACAGACAGCACTGCTATTATTTCCTCATCCCTGTAGAGCGGAGCGCTGGTCACCTCGATAAACTTCTCCATCCCTTCCTTGGTGATGAAGACGTAATCTGTCGGGCCGATCTTTTCTCCGCTGAGCGCCCTCTTTGCATTGGCGAAGGCCACTCTCAGAGAATCTTCAGTCAGAAGGTTCGCCTCAGAGAATGACTTCCCAACAAGTTCCCCGGGCTTATACCCGAGAACCTTTTCTACAGAAGGGGATACATCAAGGATGGTGAAGTTGAGGTCGTAGGAGAAGATGACGTCCGACACATTCTCGAAGTGCAGCCGGTACCTCTCTTCACTCTCCCGCCGCACCTGCTCCGCCTTCCTGCGGTTCTTCTCCTCCTCGATTCTGCTGAGCGCGAGTGCGATATCTCCAGCCACTTCCCTGAGCAGGGACTGCTCGTCCGGGTCAGCGGCATATACGGGAGGGACGTGGACTGCCAACACGCCCATAATCCTCTTGCCGTACTGCATCCGAACAGTTAGTGCCGCCGTGCCCTCGTGCCGGTCTAACAGCGGGCAGTCCGCGCACTCTGTAGAGGGGTCATTCGTTACAAAGACTTCGGCCTGTTTTAGGGCTTTCTCTACGCACTGGATAGAGTCACCGCTTCTTAAGCGCTGGAGCAGGGATGGGAACTGGCCAGTTACGCCCGACTCTGCAGCGGTGCCGAAATTCCCGGACTCATCCAGCGTAACCACCCAGGCACATGGATAGTCCCGGTTCTCGGTAAGGTTTCTGCAAATATCCTTCAGCAATATGTCTCGGTCGTGCTCTTTGACAATAAGCTGGTTGACGTTTCGTATGGCTCGCAAAACCAGTTGGAGGTGCATCATCTGTGACTCTCCGAACTTTCCCCGGGCAATGATGCGGACCAGCAAGAGGAGGAAAATGCATCCGACTATCAGGACAATAGTCGCTTCTATAATCACCTCGTGCCAATTGACAGGTGTCTCGGAAGCGCCCAGCAGGATGTGCGGCAGGTCAAAAACCTCATCACACAGGACAAGAACGCCAAGAAGTATAAATCCCGCCAATGTCAGATACCATATCTGACCAAAGTGAATGGCTTGCGGAGAAGTCTTGTGGTTCTCAATCATTCTGATGCCCATTACTGGTTGTCCTCAATACTCTTATGCCCTGCGTCTGCCTGGTGCAGTTGTTCCACCTGCTCCCGCAGTTTCTTGAGTTCCTCAATGATTTCGGCTTTTTTCATTTTCGAGTAGTTCATGGCACAACCCCGATTCCTATAATATACATCTCAGCAGGCACTTGTCAAGCAGGCGTCACTCACAACAAGGAATGGTGCAAGAGGGTTTGTGACACATCTGCCTTTACTGGTTGGATTCTCAGCTAAACGGCAGGCGGCTCAGAAGAAAAGTGACCCCAGCGGGATTCGAACCCGCGTTGCCGGATTGAAAGCCCGGTGTCCTGGACCAGCCTAGACGATGGGGTCAGTGCAGCAAATCCAAATGCCAAAGCTCAAAAATCTGGTGAGGGCAGAAGGACTCGAACCTTCGACCCACGGCTTAAAAAGCCGTTGCTCTGCCAACTGAGCTATGCCCCCGGCGGCCTGCGGCCGAGATAGTAGAGCAGTTGAACAGGAGACTGCGCAGCGGCTGCTCTCCTGCCCGCCTGTTCCCATTCTCTGGACGCATTCGGCACATCCATTCATACGCAAAAAAAGCACTTATCTTTCCGCGGGGATGAACCCCGCGGCTTTGGAATTATCCGCGGGCTGAAGCCCGCGGCCTGTTATTCGTCAAGGAGCTCGCTGGTTTTCGCATCGAGCATTGTATCGACTTCGTCCTCGACCTCCTTGAGCGTTTCCTGGACCCTGTCCTTGAGACGGTACATCTCATCTTCGCCGAGGATGCTATCCTTTTTCATCTTCTCTATGTCCTTGTTGGCGTCACGCCTGATGCTGCGCAGGGAGACGCGGGCTTTCTCCGCGGTCTCCTTTGCCCGGGCGGCGAGCTGGTGGCGCCTTTCCTCTGAGAGAGGCGGCAGGCTCAGGCGAATCAGCTTGCCATCGCTTGAGGGGTTTATGCCGATGTCGGAGCTCTGGATGGCTTTCATTATCTCGCCGAGAGAGGAGACGTCGTAGGGCTTTACAACCAAAAGCGCCGCCTCCGGGGCGGAGATACCGGCAATCTGGCGCAGCGGTGTAGGGTTGCCGTAGTAGTTGACCCTTATGTTTTCGACAAGCGCGGGCGTGGCGCGCCCGGTGCGCATGCCGCGGAACTCGTCCCTGAGGACTTTCACGGTTTTCTTCATCTTCTCCTGGAGTTCGCGTACCAGCTTGTCCTGGGGCATGTGCGCCTCCTTTTATGCCGTGATAAGGGTGCCGATTTTCTCGCCGGTCAATGCGCGCAGCAGGTTTCCCTTTTCGCGCAGCGAGAAGACGAGAACGGGAATTGCGTTGCGGGCACAGAGCTCGACAGCGCTGGAATCCATGATTTCGAGTTTCCTGTCAAGCACCTCCTGGTAGGAGATGGTGTCGAACCTCTCGGCGGACGGGTCTTTCATCGGGTCGGCCGAGTAGACGCCATCGACCTTTGTGGCTTTCAGCACGACGTCGGCTCGGATTTCGGACGCGCGAAGCGCAGCCTGTGTGTCGGTGGTGAAGTAGGGGTTTCCGGTCCCGCCGACGAGGATGACGATGCGGCCCTTTTCGAGGTGTCGTGTGCAGCGTCTCCTGATGAATGGTTCGGCGACATCGCTTGCGGTAAGCGCTGACATGAGCCTTGTCTCGAAGTCGAGCGCCTCGAGCGTGTCCTGGAGCGCCATTCCGTTTATTATTGTCGCGAGCATACCCATGTAGTCGGCGGTTGCGCGGCCGAGGCCGGTCTTCTCGCTGGTGATTGCGCCGCGGATAAAGTTACCGCCGCCGACGACGACTGCGATTTCCTTTCCCGTGCGGATGCACTCGACGATTTCATCGGCGAGGAAGCGGACCTGCTCGAGGTCAATCCCGAAGCCGTTTTCGGTGCAGAAGCCCTCGCCGGTTATTTTGAGCAGTACCCGGCTGTAGTTTCGTCTCTCCTGGCGCATGCTGGACCTCCGCCAACGTGGTGGGGTGCTAACCCGGACATTTCATAAGTCTTCAGCGTCCAGCGGGCGCTTTTCGCCCCAGGCTGCGTCCTCCGCGCTCGCTGTCCTCAGCGTATCTACTGATACGCTTGCGGAATCTCGCTTGTGCGTCCTTGCCTGGAACCAAAATCGCTCCGCCGGCGGCGAAGGGCGTGTCAAATCACAAGACTCAGATTCCGCGCCACAACACATGGCAGAATAATCAGTCGAGTACACAACCGCCGAACACTCATGAAATATCCGGGTTAACTTCGGGCTGTTTGCCTGCCACGACCGGCTCGGTCTCTTCGCCCAGCTCAAACCGGACAAACCGGCCGACAGTTATATTTTCGCCGAACTTGGCGACATGAGTCTTAAGATAGTCGCCGATGGTGGTTTTCTCATTCTTGACAAACGGCTGCTCCAAGAGGACGTTCTGGGTATAGAACTTCTTCATGCGGCCTTCGACGATTTTCTCGCGGATGTTCTCCGGCTTGGCCTTGAGGTCCTCGGACTCGCGGTAGACGTTCTTTTCCCTCTCGAGCAGAGCCTGGGGCACGCTCTCACGGTCGATTGCGATGGGCCGCATGGCGGCGATGTGCATGCAGAGGTCGCGGGCGAGGTCTATGAACTCCTGGTTGCGGGCAACGAAGTCAGTCTCGCACTTGAGCTCGAGCATGACTGCGAGCCTGGCGCCGAGGTGTACGTAGGTTTCGATGCGGCCCTGCTCGGTGGCCCTGGCCGCCCTGGCGCCGGCCTTGGCAATGCCTTTCTTTCGCAGGACATCAACCGCCTTTTCGATGTCGCCCTGCGCTTCCTGGAGTGCGCGCTTGCAGTCCATCATGCCTGAGCCGGTCTTGTCGCGCAGCTTCTTGACCATCTTTGCATCGAGTTTCACTGATATATCTCCCTGGGCATGCAGCTATGAAGTCTGAGTACCAGTCTGGGCCTCCTGGGCCCCCTTTTCGGGTTCTGTCTTTTCTTCTGGTTTGAATTCAGGTTTCTTCTCAAGCTGCGCGCCGGTGGCAGTATCTGCGGGCTTCGCGGGCCTCGGCGCAGATCTGGCTCTTGGCGGGGCGGAGCGCCGACGCGGCCTTGCCTCGCGCCTTCTGGGGCGCCTCTGCGCGTGTGGCCGGGCGGCCGGGCGGGCTTGGGCGCGAGCCTTCTGCTCAACGTCGCGCCTCTCGTCCCAGAAAACTTTTCCCTCAACCGCGGCATCGGTGATGCGGGAGAGAATAATCTTGATTGACCGGAAGGCATCGTCGTTGCACGGGATGACGATATCAACAAGTTCCGGGTCTGTATCAGTATCGACAAGGCCGACGACGGGAATCTCGAGCTTCCTGGCCTCTTTTACAGCTATGTCTTCCTTGCTGGGGTCCACAACCACCAGTGCGCCGGGGAGCTTGGCCATGTCGCGGATGCCGCCGAGGTTACGGTGGAGCTTCTGGAGTTCACGCCGGAACCTGGAGACTTCCTTCTTGCTGTGGAGCCGTATCTCTCCGGATTCTTCCATCTCTTCGAGCTCGTCGAGTCGCTTGAGCCGGGAGCGGATAGTCATGAAGTTGGTGAGAGTGCCGCCGAGCCAGCGCTCGGCGACGTAGGGCATGGGAGCCCGCAGGGCCTCTTCGAGGACGACCGAACGGGCCTGGCGCTTGGTGCCCACGAAGAGGATGAACTCTCCCCGGGCGGCAACGTTCTTGACGAGGTTCGCCCCCCTGATAAGGCCCGTCAACGTGGCCCTGAGGTCAATTATGTGGATGAGGTTCTTGCGCCCGAAGATGTATGGTTTCATCTTCGGGTTCCACCTCGATGTCTGGTGTCCGAAATGGACGCCCGACTCGAGCAAGGTCTTTACTGAAGGTACGCTCAAGCTCAACGCCTCCGAAAAAGTCAGCACAGGCGGCCACGCGCAAGGCGGCAGCCACGGGAAACAGATTATAATATCAGCGCGCAGGCGCCAGTCAAGGATATTTTCCCGCAATTGCCGCGAGTCCGGCTTGTACCTGCGGCGAGGGGCTGTAGGATTGCGGTCATCTTCCGCCGCCGAGCTCGGCGGCGTCGCGTCTTTTTCCACTCCCGGTAAACTCGTTGCGTGGGACGGGCGGGCCATCGAAGTTCTCGACAGGCACGGGCAGGCGCACATCGTCGGGCAGGATGTCAATGTACTTGGCCCTGTACCCGGGCGTCTGCATGCGGCAGGAGGCGTAGCGGTAGCAGAAGTCGGGGTGAGCGACCATCTTGCACCAGATTTCTTTTAGTGACATCCTGCTGACATTGCCGAAGGTGATGGGGTTGAAATCGCACGGGTTCACATCGCCGTAGGCGGTCATGTAGAACTGTGTGTAGGCCCCGAAGCAGCCCGCCCCGGTAGGCGAGTTCACAACCGCCTGCGCGATGACGCCCATGTCCCAGTCTGAGTCGTTATACTTCTTGGCGAGGGCTCGAAGCTGGTTCTTCTCATCCTCGGACAGCATCATCTCGGTGCTTTTGAGGTACTTGCCGCTGGGGATGCAGTCAAAGATGGTTATCTCGTGGAAGCCCTCGTCGCGGGCTATGTTCATGAGCTTCTCGACATCGCCGTTGGCGAGGGATTCGCTGGTGGCGTAGGTGGAGAGGCCTGTGAAGATGCCGTTCTCACGCGCCCGGGCGGCGCCCTCCATTGCCTTCTGGTAGAGGCCCTTCACTCTGCGCAAGTTGTCGTGCACCTCGGGCCTCGGGCTGTCAACGGAGACATAGAGGCAGTGGAGCCCCGCACTCGCGAGCTTCCTGCAGTTCTCGTCCGTGAGCAGCAGCCCGTTAGTGAACATGGATGCAATTGCCTGGTCCTTGTCAACGTGGCGGATGAGTTCGCAGATATCGGGGTTAAGGAGCGGTTCGCCTCCGACGAAGATGATGAGGTTGGCGCCGAGGTCCAGGGCCTGGTCTATTACACTCTTGAGTTCGTCAGTGCTCAGGCTCGGGCGCTGGGTGTTTTTGAAGAGGTCGTAGGAACAGTGCACGCAGTCGCACTGGCATTTCGAGGTCACGGCGAGGTTCGCGGTTGCGGGCAGCACCATTCCGAAGATTCTCTCGCGCATCTTGCGGGCAAGCGCTTTCATGCCCGCCCTGCTTGGCTGCGGGGGATTGTAGAGGTTGTAGATATTGGTCTCTCCCTGCCTGGCAATGACCTTGAGGCTGTTGAGGACCCCGACGAGGTAGTCAAGAAACGGCTGGGCCGCGTCGCCGAGCACGCCGCCGGCACAGGCTTCGATTTTCCCATCCTTGACAGTGGCGTCTATGTGCAGGAAGTCGTAGCTCTTCTCCATCAAGCTCTCCTCATGTAACTGACAATATGTTCAGCCGCCCTGGCGCTTGCGCCGGGCGGGCCGAGCTTTTCGCGCACCCGTTCGAGCGAGCGGCGCGTGTGGTCAAGAACCCCGTTCTCGAACATTTCCAGGGAACGGCGGGCTATCAGCCAGGGCATTGCCCGCCACTGTATCAGCTCGGGCACCACCCTTGAGCCTGCGACGATATTGCAGAGCGCGTAGTTTTTCACACGCAGCAGGCCTATGAACAGGAACCAGGTCAGGGGGCTGACCTTGTAGACCACCACCATGGGAGTGCCAATCACGGCAGCCTCGAGGGTGGCGGTACCTGAGGCGATTATCAGCAGGTCACTGGATTTCATCACGTTGTACACGTCGTCACAGATGATAAAATCGTGCTCGCCTCCGAGTGATTTCCTGATTTTTTTCTCGCTTATCTTGCTCGCCCTGCCGAGAATGAAAGTTACATTCGGCATGCGTGCCTTTATCAGCCGCGCCGACTGCGCGATTATCGGCATAAGCCGCTCGACTTCCTTGCGGCGGCTTCCCGGCAGAAGGCCGATAAGCTTATGGTGCGCCGGTATGCCCAGGTCTTCGCGCAGGGTGGCCTTCACATCGTCGGGGCTCCTGAGCGTATCCAGAATAGGATTTCCGACATACGAGGCATCGATTCCGTAGCGGCGGTAGAACTGCTCCTCAAACGGCAGGATAACCAGGCTCTTGTCCACGTAGCGCGCCATCTCGTGCACGCGGTAGGTGCGCCAGGCCCATATTTGGGGGCAGACGTAATAGACAACGGGGATTCCGGCTCTCTTGAGCCTTTTTGCCAGTCGCAGGTTAAATTCTGGGAAGTCGATAAGGACGGCGACGTCGGGCTTCCTCCTGCACGCCTCGCTGGCGAACCCGAAGAAGGTCGTTGCCAGCCGCGGGTAGGAAATGAGGCCCTCGATAATGCCGACCGCGGCATGCTTGATGACATCGCGGTAGATTTCCACGCCCTCGGCTTCCATCTTCTCGCCGCCCAGGCCAAAGAACGTCGTTCCCGGCACTCTTTCCTTGATTTCCCTCACAAGGCTGGCGCCGTGGAGATCTCCGGAGCTTTCGCCTGAGACAACAAGAACCTCACTCACCTGGGTATATCCTTTTATGAGTCCTTATCGCATCGAGAATGTGTGTGACTATCTGCATAGTCTTCAGGCCCAGTTCACCCGACACTACAGGCTCCGTCCCGCTCTCGATGGATTGGACGAACGATTCGAGCTCTTTCTTCAGGGGCTCCTCGAAAACTATGTCGATTTCGCGGATTGTGAGGAGCTTTGCAAACATCATTTCCTGGGCATCCTTGACGCTTGGGGCATTCTGCTTGAACTCGAGCAGCACCTTGGGGTCGAACTGGCCCGTCTTCTTGAACACCTGAACCTTGTGCGTGCCGTAGTTGAGGGAGACGTAGGTGTCTTCCTGGAAAATGCGTATCTTGCGCATGGTCTTGCGGGAAACGCGGCTGGCGCGCAGGTTGGCGATACAGCCGTTCTTGAAGCGGATGCGCGCGTTGGCCATGTCCTCATGCCGGCCGACCACGCTTACCGCCATGGCGTCAATCTCCTCTACGGGCGAGTCCACAAAGGCCAGCACGATGTCGATGTCGTGAATCATCATGTCGAGAACCACGCCGACATCCATTGAGCGGAAGGAGAAGGCGCTTATCCTGTCGCACTCGATGAAGCGCGGGACCTGGATATGCTCGCGCACTGCGACTACGGCCGGGTTGAACCTCTCCACATGTCCGACCTGCATGATGACGTTGTTCTGGCGGGTCAGGGCAACCAGGTCTTCAGCCTCCTTGAGGGTCAGGGTCATGGGCTTCTCGACGATGACGTGCTTGCCCGCCCGGATAAAGTCGCTGGCAACCTGAAAATGGAGGTCGGTCGGCACAACCACCGAGGCCCCGTCCACTTTGTCAATCATGTCGCGGTAGTCGCTCAGCGCCTCGCACCCGTACTTGTCCGCGGCTGCCTGCGCTTCCTCCTGGTCGATATCGGCCACGGCAACCAGTTGCACGGTATCCAGCTCGCTGTAGACCCTGGCATGAACCTTGCCGAGGTGACCGACTCCGACGACTCCGACTTTCAGCTTAGCCATCTGATTTCCTCGAGACTTCCCGGGCTCTTCCCTGCCTGCCTCGGGCGGAATTGCGCAGGAAAGTAACAAGCTCGCTCACTTCATCTGCGGTGCTGGTTTCCTCGAGCTGTGCGATTGTCTCGCCGAGCGGCATCTGCGAACGGTAGAGCATGCGGTACGCTTCCTTGAGGATATTGATTGTCTCGCGGCTCATGCCGTTGCGCCTGCATCCGACGACGTTCACGCAGCGCACCTTTGAGGGATTGCCTTCAACAGTCATAAAGGGCGGGACATCGCGCACCACTCTCGTGAGGCCGCCCACGAATGCGAGCCTCCCGACAGTCACGAAGTGGTGAAGCGCGGCGAGCCCCCCCACGTTGGCGTAGTCCTCGAGTTTGACGTGTCCGCCAAGCTGCACGCCGTTGGCTATTATGACCCCGTTGCCCACTTCGCAGTCGTGGGCAACGTGCGCGTAGGCCATGAGGTAGTTGTTGTTGCCTATGCGGGTGACGCGGTCGGCCTTGTGCGTCCCGCAGTGGATGGTCACGAATTCCCGTATCACGTTGTCGTCGCCGATGACCACCCTGGTATCAGTGCCGGAGAAGCTGATATCCTGGGGCCACGCGCCGAGAACAGCGTTCTGGTGGATTCTGTTGTTCTTCCCGATGGTGGTGTTGCCCACTACCGCGACGTGGCCCAGGAGCACGCTGCCTTCGCCTATTTCCACGCCGGCCCCGACCATGCAGTGTGGCCCGATCTTCACGCCCTCGGCCAGCCTGGCACCCGGCTCGATGACAGCGCTCTGGTGGACTTCCATCCCCACCTTGACTTTGCGGCCTGCCGCCGAGGTGTCGGCCCCGGGGGCGGCATCGACCAGCATGAACCGTATCTGAGCCTGCGCGACCACCTTGCCATCCACCTTGGCGCAGGTCTGGACCTCTCCCCTGTTTTTGCCCAGCTTGGTCGCCTCGACCTCCAGCACAAGCTGGTCGCCGGGCACCACGGCCCTGCGGAACTTCACCTTGTCAATGGACATGAGGAAAGGCAGCTTGTTGTCGTCTTCACGCTCCTGCATGAGCAGCACGCCGGCCAGTTGGGCCATGGCCTCAATCTGGAGCACTCCCGGCATGACCGGCTGACCGGGGAAATGGCCTGCGAAGAACTGCTCGTTGATAGTTACGTTCTTTATGCCGACCGCACGCTTCCTCGGCACCAGCTCGACAACCCGGTCAACCATCAGGAAGGGATGCCGGTGCGGCAGAATCTTCTGGATTTGGTTTATATCCAGCACTGCTCCCAACTCCTATGTTCCTGCCCAGTGCGCGCCAGGTTGCAGCTACTCAACTTAGCAGGGCCTTGACTATCTCCCGGTTAAGGGCGTGGCCGCTGCGCTCACACTTGACCCGGCCGGCGAGCTGTCCGCCGAGAAAAAACAGGTCGCCGAGCAGGTCCAGGACCTTGTGGCGCGCAGGCTCGTCTGCGAACCGCAGCTTCCCCCTCGGCCCTCCGGGTGCGAGCACCACGGTGTTGTTCACGTCCGCCCCCTTGCCGAAGCCCGCCCGCTGAAGCCGCTCTATCTCCTCTTCGAGGACAAACGTCCGCGCAGGCGCAATCTCACGCGCGAAAGTCTGCGGGTCTATGGCGAAATCGACATCCTGCTCCAGCCCGACCTGCGGGTAGCTCAGCAGGTAGGAGACGGAAAGAGCCTGCGCCGACAGGACCCTGATGGAGGCATCCTCGCTTGTCACCTCCACCGGCGCGCTCACAACCACCTCTTTTTTCGGCGCGTCGAACTCACGCACGCCGCAATCCGAAATGAGATTATAATATATCAGGGCGCTGCCGTCAAGGGCGGGAAGCTCGGCAGTGTCAATTTCGACAACGCAGTTGTCCACCCCCAGCACATACATTGCCCCGAGGAGGTGCTCGACAGTCTCCACCCTCACCCCATCGGAGGCGAGCGTGGTCCTGCGGTTCGTTGGGACGAGATTGGCGAACTCGGCCTTGACCGCGGGGTGATTCGGAAGCTCGACCCGGACAAACACAACCCCGGTGTCTGCCGGTGCGGGCAAGAGTCTCAACGCACACTTCTTGCCGGTGTGAATGCCGGCGCCTTCGAGCGACGCCTCTTTTTCAATCGTTTTCTGGTGGTGCAACCACTCTCTACTGCGATTCTTCACGCGCTTCAAACTCGACCTTCCGGCGCAAGAGGGGGCGACTGTGTTTCAGGAGAGCCCATGGCCCTGCTCAAGTTGCTTGATTCTCTTCTTTAGTTCTCGTACGTCTTTGAGAAGTTCCGGGAGCCTGCGCGCGGCTGCCTGGACCCGCTTCTCCTTCATGTGAGGCCAGGCCGGATACCCGGCCACGGTAACGCCCGGCTCGACATCGGATGTCACGCCCGCCTTGCCCGCCACCCGCACCCCGTCGCCGACGCTCAGGTGCCCACCCACACCCGCCTGGCCGGCGAGTATGCAGGAGCGGCCTATGTGGCTCGAGCCGGCAATGCCGACCTGCGCGACAAGAAGGCTGTCCTCACCTATCGTCACATTGTGCGCAATATGCACCAGGTTGTCAATCTTCGTGCCCCTGCCTATCACGGTCTTCGCGAAGCGCGCGCGGTCAATCGCCACGCAGGCGCCTATCTCGACATCATCCTCGACGACCACCCTGCCTTTCTGCGGCACCTTGTGGTGTCTGCCTGCCTCGTCCGCCTCAAAGCCGAAGCCGTCGCTGCCCAGCACGCTGCCGGAGTGGATGACAACCCTGTCGCCGACAGTGACGTATTCGCGCAGCGTGACATTCGGGTGAATCAGCGACCCTTCGCCTATTTGCACGCCATTGCCGACAAACACCCCCCCGACAAGCACGGCGCCGGGCCCGACCAGGGCCTCCTCGCCGATGACACACAGCGGGCCCACCGTGGCCGACGGGTCGATTGAGGCGGTCCCGGCCACGACCGCCGAAGGGTGCACCCCCGGCTCGTACTGCACGGGCTCGCCGGCGAAGATGTCAACCAGCTTCTCGAAGGCACCCGCCGGGTTCTCAACACGCACCACGGCAACCGAACCAG
>DAOVDS010000107.1 GCA_030669415.1 bacterium | reverse complement strand
TGAATTGTTAAAAACTCGACGTAACTCGTTGGCGTGTAAGGGATGCATTTTAAAGATGACGGTCACGTCATTGCGAGGCGCTTGCGCCGTGGCAATCCGACAAAGTCGTTGCGAGGAACGAAGTGACGTGGCAATCTCATCCGGATGGGATTGCTTCGCTTCCTGCTTCGATTCCTCGCAGCTACGGCTCACCGCAATGACGGGGGAAAGGGGATAACACGGATATGGGGATAAATACAGGCCGAGTGACGTTTCAACAGAGTGCGGGCTTGACGCAATCGGAGAAGTTGGCTAAGATTCACTTTCTCATACGCTGGCGGACAAAAGTGTTTCTTTCTTGGGAGGACAGCCATGAAAAGCGTTCTTGAAGGCGTGAAAGTCCTGAGTTTCGCGCAGGTTATCTCTGCCACAAGCGGCACCAGGATTCTCGCCGACCTGGGGGCCGAGGTAATCAAGGTGGAGCCGCTTCACGGCGATGTCATGCGAAGGATAACCCCCTTCAAGACTGACAGGCGCGGCATTGACCAGGCGGGTTACTTCATAGCGCTGAGTGTCGGCAAGAAGGGAATTGCGCTGAATCTCAAGAGCGAAGAAGGCCTGAAAATCGCCGAGAGGCTTGCGCTCGAGTGGGCCGACGTCGTAGTGGAGAACTTCTCGCCGGCCGTCATGAAGGGGTTCGGGCTGAATTATGAGAGCTTGAGCGCAAAGAAACCGGAGCTTATCTACGCCTCGCTTTCCGGCTATGGCCAGACAGGGCCCGAGTCCGCCAGGCGGGCGTACGACATCTGCATACAGTCGGAAAGCGGGCTCACGATTATGAACGGCGAGGAGAACCGCCGGCCTCACCGTATCGGCTACTCGGTGACGGACTACTGCGCGGGACGCGACATAGTCATCGGGATTCTCGGCTCGCTGCGGCTCAGGGACAAGACAGGCGAGGGCCAGTACGTGGATGTCGCCATGTTCGACTGCGGCATCAGCCTGACGGAAAACGCCATTCCCCGGTGGTCGATGAGGGGCGAGATACCGCGGGCGGTGGGCAGCCATCATCCGGCCGCAAGCCCGCACAACCTCTACAAAACCTCCGACGGGTTTGTGAATATCATAGTTATTGACGACAGGCTCTGGGCGAGGCTCGCAAATGCGATGGAAATGCCGGAACTGGTTGATGACCCCGACCTGGGCAAGGCAAGGGACCGTCTGAAGCATGTTGAGAGGATAGACGGGATTGTTGAAGACTGGACCAGCAATCACACGACTGCCGAGGTCGTCGCCAAGCTTCAGGAGAACGGGCTGCCCTACGGGGTTCTTCACGACATAAAGGCTGTTATCGAGAACGAGCAGACGATTGCGAGGGAAATGGCGCCTGAGATTGACCAGACCGAGCTGGGCAAGATGCGCGTACACGGCAACCCGATAAAGCTCTCCGCCACGGAGGTGAAGGTGCGCGGTCCCGCGCCGCTCCTGGGCGAGCACAACAGGGAAGTTATCTGCGGCATTCTCGGCTACTCTGAGGAAGATTACGCCGCGCTCTTTGAAAAAGGGGTTATCGGAACGGACGAGAAGTAGTTCTTCACCGCGGAGAACGCTGCCAATACGCGCTGCGGGCGGCGCGGAAAAGCCCCCGGACTGAAGTCCGGGGCTTCCTAAGTAGCGGTAGGAAGTGTGATTGTAAAGGTGGTGCCTTGGGGAGTGGAGCTTACCGAGATGGAGCCGCCGGCCTCCTCGACGAAGCGCTTTGAAATCGCGAGCCCGAGCCCGCAGCCTGCGGAACGCGTGGAGTAGAAAGGCTCGAAAACTTTTTCAATATCGCTTTCGGGGATGCCTCTGCCGGTGTCGCTGATGGAGAGCTCGATTGCGGTACTGCTCTTTCTGAGGCGGACCTCGATGCGGCCGCCTTCCGGCATGGCTTCAATAGAGTTGAGGATGAGGTTCAGGATGACCTGCTTGAGGCGGTTCGTGTCTATGCTCGCGTTCAGGTCGCCTTCGGGGAAGTCTTTGGATACTTCGATTTTGTGATGCGTCAGTTGGCGATACATGAGTTTCAGGACGCCCTCGAACGCCTGCTGGATATTTGCGGGTTGGGCGGGAGAGCGGGAGGGCTGAGTCTTCGGCGCGGCATAGTCCAGGAGCGCGCCGGTGGTAAGCCTGAGGCGCTCTATCTCGTCGAGGAGTATCTTTAGGCTCTCGCTGTCTTCCTTTCGGAGGTTGCTTGACAGGAGCATCTGGGCAGCCATCTTCATGGATGTGAGTGGATTCCTTATTTCATGCGCGATGCCGGCGGCGACCAGGCCGAGGGTTGCGAGCTTCTCCTTGCGCAGAAGCTCCTCGCGCGAGGAGCGCAGGCTTTCTATCATGCGGTTGAAGTCGTCTGCAAGCTGTTCGAGCTCGTCTCCCGTCGTCAGCGATATTCGGGAGGAGAGGTCACCTGAGGCGACCTGCGCGGTGGAGGCGGCGAGGGTGCGCAGCGGACGGGTTATGGAGCGCGCGATGTAGTAGCCCGCGAGGTTCACCAGCAGCACTGCCGCAAGTGCGGCGGCGAGGATGGGCCAGACGGACTCCCACTGGGCCGCCCTGACTCTGGCGGCATCGTGGAGTAGCAGCAGGCCCTGGCCGGCGTCGCGTCTGACCGGTGTGAAGGCGACATAGAAGTCGCGCCCGCCGACCTCGCTGTGAAAAACGGTGGTGGTTTCGGTGGATTTGAGCGATTGGCGCAGCACATCCGGGAGGGCGCGGGTCAGGGCGGGGTCCAGGTTCGACTGTAGCACGCGGCAGTCGGCGGTGATTGTGGCGAGCCCGACGTCGAGAAGCTCGCCCATGGACCGGAGCGACCCTTCCGAGAGGGGGAAGCCGGCCCTGGAGATGGATTCGGCGAGGGTTGCGATGCGTGACCTGACCTGTTTCTCGACGGTTGAGGCAACGACCTGGGCGGCGGCGAACGCGGTCAGCCCGAACACCACCACCACGAGCACGACGAAGGGAACGACGATTCTCGTCTGTATGGAAGTCTTCCTCACCATTACCCCACACGCTGGGCGATAAGCGCGATTCTGCCGTTGAGCAGGTCTCGAAGGAGCGGCATCTTCTCCTGCGTGAGAATCCGCCACGCGGACCTTCTTTTCCTGCCGCGGGAGATGTCGTAGTGAAACCGGAGCTTGAACTGGTCAGGCCTGAAGAGACGCCGGAGCTTGAAGGGGGAGACCATGCCGATGTGGGTCGGCTCTTTCACGGCGAGGTACTCTCTGGCGGTGGTCAGTCGGTCAAGGCGCCCGAGCGCGAGGTTTATGAGGTTCAGGCGCAGGACTTTGGTCGCCTTGGTCAGCAGGTTCGGGGTGTAGATAATGAGCGTGCCGCCAGGCTTGAGAACCCGGTGTGCTTCTGCAACCAGTGCGCGCTTGATGCTCCAGATGAAATGCTCGAAGCCGTCAATCGAGATGAGCTTGTCAAACGAGTTGGCGGCGAAGGGCAGCCTCGCGACATCGCCGCGTACGAAGTTGTATGCGCTGTCAACCTGGAACCGGGAACAGGCCTCTGCTGCGTTTTGGAGGCATACTTCGGACAAGTCGAAACCGGTGACTTCGGCACCGCGCTTCGCACACAGGTAGGTGAAAGTTCCGAATCCGCAGGCGAGGTCGAGGATGCGCTGGCCGGGCCTCGGGTCAATCAGCGGGAGGCAGCGCGCGATTCTTGCCTTTCCCCATCTCTCGTAGGGTCCTGTAGGCTGGTAGAAGGCGTCTATTATCTGCTCGGTCTTGACCTCGCCGACGAGAGACCCGTCCCAGACACCACCTCTCGGCTTTCCCACTTCAGTCATCTTTCTTCTTGCCAAGCGCCTCTTTGACTTCCCTGACCTTGTCAGATGCGGGGCCAGCCGTTTCAGTGTCAGGATACTCCTTGAGAATCTTCTCGTACTGTGCGAGCGCCTTCTCGAGCATCTTGTTGTCTTCGTACATCTGGCCGAGCTTGAAGAGCTTGAGCGCCTGCTTTTCCTGCTCCTGCTTGAGCAGTTTCTTCATATCGTCCTTGGAGCGGTAGAGCTCCATGCGAACCTTGCGTGCCTGCGCGGCGACGTCGAGCCCGCGCAGGTCGCTTTCTATCTTACGGAGCATCTTGTCGCCCTCGTCCTTCTTGCCCTCGGCGATGAGCTTCCTGGCCTGTTCAATCTGCTGGCTGGCGTTCTGCTCGATGGCGGCGAGTGCTTTCTTGGCCTCGACGACGAAGCCGATTTCCCGCTTGAACCGCGCCACTTTCTTGAGCAGGACAACCGCCTTCTTGAGGTCCTTTTTCTCCAGCAGTTTCTGCGCGGACTTGAAGTTTCTTCTGAGCTTCTCTATCTCCCTGGGCTTGGATATCTTGACCTTCTTGAGCACATCGTTCATGAGCGCGAAGACATCTTCTGGAAAGGCGTGCCCTTCCATGTTCTTCTTGTTGAGCTTTTTCTTCTCATGGTTGACAACGACAAGCGAAGGGATCTCTTTGACGCCGTACTTGTCGCCCAAATCACGGAATTTCTCGGGGTCGAGCCGGACCCAGATGAAGTGCTGGGCCGCCGTCTTTACGCGTTCATCCTGGAAGGTGGACATGTCCTCGTTCATGGCGATTCGCCCCTCGGGGCAGAAGTGAAGAAAGAGCGGCCTGCCCGTGAGATACGACTCCTTCAGGGCGCTTTCCAAATCCTTCTGCCACGTTATGGGGGGTGCTTCCTTGTCCTGCGCGTACAGCGCATGAGAGCACAGCAGGCACAACGCCGCCAAGAGCAACTTACTCTGACTTCTCACAACTGTCAGCCCTTCTTGCTGCCGAAACCGCTATTAGTATGATACCAATTACGCTGAGGGTTATTCCAGCTTTTAGCGTGGAAGGGTAATAGAACGGGAACTGCCACCCGCCAATGAGGCAGGTCTGGTAGAGGTCGGGGTGGCGCAGCCAGTCGAAATTCAATATCCCTGCTGCTCCCACGAGCAGCGGGTTGATATTGACTGCCACCTGCACCACGCGCATTCTCAGTGCGCCCGATGTGGCACGGATAAACGGGTCTACATAATACGGGGTGCTGACCATGAGAAGCCCGACAACGAGTGCCAGCGCCTGTGCCAGGCGGCTGCCAAGCAATGCCCGTACTGCGGTGCACACTCCGGCGAGGAAAGTGCCGAAGGCAAGTGCGAGGAGTGAGGCAAGCAGGATGCGGCCCGGCGGCACGGGTGTTACGAAGGAAGCCAGGAGCGCCGCCGCGGCCCCGGCGGCCACCAGTCCGCCCGGGCGCGAGAGGCAGGCAAGCTGCTCAATCAGCCGTTTTGACCACGCATCTCCCCGGGGCCCGGAGGAGAGATAGGCGGGCACGGAGAACACCACGGAGAGGCACTGCAGCGAGAGAAAGACAACACCGGCCGATACGGGGTCAAGCAGCATTACAGCGAGCGCGGCAAGGAAGCCGTAGCCTACGGCAAGGAGCTGGTACACCACGCGGCACCCTCGTTTAGAACCTGCTTACACCATTTCAGCCCGGAGCCGAAATGTTCGGTAAGAGCCGGAAAGGTTCAAAACGAAAGGTAGACAGCGACATAAGAACCTTTCATTAGCTGCGAGATTTTGAACCTGTCACCGGGTGTGCGGTTATAGTAATCTATCACCATGTTGTGGAAACCCACCCGCAGGGCCAACCCTGTTTGAGAGCGCGGCCCGGCACCTGTGGTACCTGTGCGAAACTCCATGAAGATGTCAATCTGGTAGAAGTTGGTGACATCAACGTGTGTGCCGTTGTAGGCGTAGTTGAACATCACAAAACGGCCCCCGAGAAGAGTTGTCTCGCCCAACTGCATCTCTACCGACACGCCGAGGTATGGAATCGGTGCCACCGCCTGCTCTTTGGCTTCCACGCCGCCAGTCACGTTCCACAGCTTGGTGTAGTACTCGATGTATTTCACCCCGCCCACAATGCCGAAAGCAGCTTTGTAGTGCTGGGAAACGATTGATGTGAGCGAGACATCGGTCGCCCGCATCCGGAAGCTTGAATCCACGACATCCGCCAGGTTGTAGGTGATTCCTTCAAACGCAATGTCGCGGCCTATCTGGGCGTACCCGTCCCACCTGTGTTCCCAGTGGGAGACATCCAGCCTGAGAGAGCCCTGCCACAGCTCGAGCTCCCAGACCTCGATAGTCTCCTTCTTGTCCATCGCGAGCTCGTTGAGGCTGAACTCCGTGCCGAAAGTAGAGCCTGATGTCACCTCCAGCTTGGCACTCATCTCGCTGGACCAGAGAGAGTAGCGGAACCGAGCGGCATCGTCCTGTTGCGCGTGCGCGGGAGAGCAGAAGGCGGCGACAAGGATGAAAGCCGCCAGCCATAACAGGTGCTTGAACATATTTTCTCCGACAATCAGCCGCGCCCCGCTTCCGGAGGCGATGTTCCTGTCCCGCCAGTTCAGACGAGCGACAAGGCGCAATCTTCACACGAAATGCCCGGAAAGCAGCCTCGGGCGCGCGCACAGGGATTATACTAATTCCAACAAGTTTCTGCCTGTTTCCCTCTCCCCTGGGGGGAGAGGGTTAGGGTGAGGGGGGTGGCGTAGCCACTCCTGTAAATGTGCCTGCGGCACCACCCTCCCCTCAATCCCCTCCCCTCAAGGGAGGGGAAGAATTGAGGACTGCCTTCAGAAAAAGGCAGAAACTTCATAGAATTGGTATTATAGGCCCGGGGGCGGCGAAAGGGCAAGGAAAAAAGCCGGCAAGCCGTGAGGTTGCCGGCCCTGGTGCCTGTCACATACTGTGCTATTTCTTGCTCTTCTTCTTGAGCAGCGCCTTGGAATCCGCGGCTATCTGTGCCATTTTCCTTGCGATGCCGGCGGGTTTCGCCTTCGTGGATGTCAGCCGCCAGACCTTTCTGCCCTTCACGTCGAAGAACAGTATCTTGGGCACGAGCTTGAGCTTGTATTTCTTTTTGAGGTCATCGCAGAGGTCCTTCATGTTGCACTTGTAGCAGTGGAACAGGACGCACGCACTGCGGAGTGCTTTGCTGGCGAGTATCTCATCCATGAGCTTGCAGCGCCTGACCTGGTTTGCTATCCGCTGGTCGTCGCTGTTGGCATCCTCTTGGGGCCAGTAGAAATAAATCAGTATCGGCTTCTCCACGTCGAGGTCCGCCATATCGGCGAAATGCCCGAACAGGTTCTTCTCGGCAATCTCTTCCTTGCTGAGAGTGAGCCCCTTGGTCTGCGTCCAGTCAGTTTTCTCTGGTGCGGGAGGCAGCGGCTCGGTCTTGGGTGGAGTCGCTTTCGGTCTGGGTTTTGGCCTAGGCCTAGGCTTACATCCCCGCGGGCCTCAGGCTCTGGCCTGCGGTGCGACCGTCGAGTAGACAAGGAGTGCCATAAACACCCCAACCAGTGAGATAAGAATGACTCTTTTCACCTGTTTCCCTCCTGTCCGGCAGGTTCTGGACATATACTGATACTGTTCATCAGCATCATACGCTTGAACTGTCGGGATGTTAGTAGCATTTTTCTTGTATACAATCTTTGATTTCGTTCCACACAGCTCCCGCGCTGCCCCTGTGGCGCACATGGGCGAAAAAGAGCCGGCAGGCATTAAGCCTGCCGGCTCCCGGTTTTCTCGCGGCTTGTCGCCTACTTCTTGTTCATTGCTTTAAGAAGTTTCTTGCTGGCGGAGGCTATCTTGAGCATCTTCTTGGCCACGCCGGCGGGCTTGGCCTTGGTGCTTGTGAGCTGCCAGACCTTTCTGCCCTTTACATCGAAGAAGAGCACCTTGGGCACAATCGTGAGTTTGTATTTCTTCTTGAGCTGCTTGCTCATCTTGGAGAAATCGCACACCAGGCAGTGGAACAGTGTCGAGGCTTTCCTTACTTGCTTGGTGCTGAAGATGTTTTTCTCCATCAGCATGCAGCGGCGAATCATGTTCTCGATATCCTTATCCTTGTCCTTATCCTTGTCCTTGTCGACGGAACCTCCGTCGCCCTCGATGGGTCAGCCATCATCGCCGGAAGGGTAGTAGAAATACAGCATGATAGGCTTGCTTTCCTTCAGTTGTGCAATGTCGGTGAAGTGTCCCCAGAACTTGGTTTTGCCTATCTGGTTCTTGTTCAGCCCGGCATCTCCGGTGCTTTTCCAGTCTACGCTGTCAGGTACGGGCGCTTCATCGGCCTTCGGAGTGCCCGGTTTCTGGCCGGGCTTGGGCTGAGATTTCGGTACGGGCTGGGGTGTTGGCTGTTTCGGTATCGGCCTGGGCCTAGGCCGGCATCCTCCTCCGCCTCACCCTGCGGCCTGCGGCGCGAACGCAATGTAGAAGACAAGCGTGACCGCAGTCACCGCCAACGCGACAAAGAGTATCTTCCTCATGGCAACTCCCCGGTATAGACAGGTATAGCTTTCTCTCCTCTATAATATACCCCGGAATAGGGGCTTTGTCAGATGGAATTCTTCTCGTATACCGTGATTTTACACTTCTTTTACAGAGCCGGGATGTACACGGGCCGGGATTCCAAACCGCGCAGTAGGGCGGCAGGCACCCCGGCCGTTTTGTTTTTTGCAGGTAATCTGCAGGCGGTTTAGAAATCGCCTCCGCCCTTTTCTTCTTCTTCATCCTCTTTTTCCTCTTCCGGTGGTGTCAGGTCGCCCGCCTTGAGAGAGCCGGCAAGCTCGAGGCTGTCGAGGTTAACCTTGTGAATTGCGGTCCTGTCAAGTATGTAAAGGGCTTTGCCTTCAACCTTGAGGGTAGGCCCGCCCAGCATCCTTGCGAAGCGGTTAGCCTGCCCCTCTTCCTTGGGAAGCTCCAGTTTCTTCTTCTTCTCAACCTTCAGGTCCGTGGCGTTGATTTTGTAGATAACGCTCTCCTTGAGGACATATATCTTTCCGCCCGCAATAACCGAGCTCATGCTTGGCGATGCCTGGAAGCCTCTGGGCTGGCGCTGGCGTCCCTGGCCCTGGCCGGGTTGGCGCCCCTGGCCAAATGCCACCGCAACAGCCGTACCCACAACACACACAACCAGCAAGGCAATCAATACATTTCTCACTGCTCTCCTCCTTCTTTCTTCTCCTCGTCCTTCTCTTTCCCCTTTTCGCTCTTTTCCTTTTCCTCCTGTGCCTTTTCCTTTGCCTTGTCGGATTTCTCGACGTAGCTTTCCATCTTCTTTACAAGTGTTTTCACCTTCTGCTTGGGGTTTGTGAAGCTGTAGAGCCTTTTGCCCGTGCAGTCGAAGAGCACGACGACCGGCGCCGAGGTGACCTTGTACTTCCTCTTGAACGGCTTGTTGAGCTTGTCCACGTCAACTCTGAACCGCAGGAACTTGTCAGCAGCACCGGTGAACTCCTCGTCACTGAGAACGTTTTCCCGCAGCTTCTCGCACCTCTCGACTTTTTTCCGGGCGGTTTTGGAGCTGTCATCCGCGGTGAAAAAGAAGATGATGACAGGCTTGGTGAGCTTGAGCTTCTTGATATCCTTGAAATCCTCAAAAAGGGTAGTCTTCTTGAGGACATCCTCGATTTCATTCTCCGGGATATCCTCGGCGACAAGCACTTCCAGCGGTTTCAGCTCTTTCCAGTTGGTGGCCTTGTAATGCTTGATGGCCCTGTCGGCCGCGGCATCTGCGGCCCCCGTTACTTCCTCACGTGCCCTTTCCTTCGCCAATTTTTTTATCATTTCGGGGTCCAGTTGCATGCCGCCGGGGAGTTGCGGGCCGCCGTCCTTGCCCATCTTCTCGATATATTCGTCTATCTTCTTGTCGAGTGTCTCGTCAGCGGCCTTGCGTGCCGCAGCTTTTGCCTCCTCCTGCGACTTCCCCTCTTTGAGTGCTTTCTGGGATGCTTCGTAGGCGGCCTTGTCCACCGCTTTCTTGACTTCCTCAATTATCTTTTCCATCTCCTTGCCGCCTGGCCCCGGTCCGCCCTGCGCAAAGGCGGGTTCAATCGAAAAAACTACAATAACCAGCAGCGCCACGAGCGCTGCCACAACGCAAATAGAAAACCGCACCATTAGAACACCTCCTGCGAGAAAGATTGAAACTGTCAACAGTGGAGTTCCATGACATTATATGCCGATAGAACCCCGTTGTTTGCGAGGAATTTTCGAGGATTTTAGCGCTGTGCTCTGCAGACAATTTCACATCCGAAAGACGATGCAGATTCCGGTGTGTCACAAGAAAAATCCCACACTTTTTTGCACAACATTGCGCATGGTCCGCCTTGCTTTCACTTCTTAGACAGTGTATACTTCCGATGAAGGCACAGGAGGCCACATGAAGCTAAGAAACTGTGTTGCGGCGCTGGCGGCGGTGCTGCTTCTTGCGGGCGTTTCACACGCCCAGGAACCTAAGTTCGACCAGGAAAAAGCTCTCGAAGCACTTGAGAGCAGCTCGGAGTACAAGCGCCAGGTCGCTGCCGAGTTTCTCGCCAAGTTCGGCGACGGCAAGGCGGTAGCCCCACTTGTCAGACACATGCACAACGACCCATCTTTTATAGTGCGGAAAATCTGCCTCAACGGACTGCTGGGCCGCAGAGACAAGGCTGTGGTGCCGGAGTTTATAAAAGTCCTGAAAGTGGAGAACGCCAACCTGGTGCAAAAGGCTGTCTTCGCGCTTGGGGAACTCAGGACGGACGACGGCTACAAAGCTCTTCTGAAGATGCTCAAGGACGAGGCGCCGGAAGTGCGCGTTGAGACAGTCAAGGCACTCGCAAGGTTCGCCAAAAACGAAACGCTCAAGGAGTTTGAGAAGCTTTTTGAAGATAAGGACGTTTCGGTACGCAGGGCTGCCGTGAAGGCGATTTGCGAAGTCGGCACTGACGATACGGTTGACCCGCTGATATCCGCGCTTGAGAACAGCGACTCGTTCGTCGTGCGCACCGCAGTCGAAAAGCTCGGCAAGCTCGGCGCCAGAAAAGCTGTCCCGGGGATTATTAAAATCCTCGAACACGAAACCCCCTCGCTACGCGCAGCCGCAGCAAAAGCGCTGGGCCTGATTGGCGACCCATCCGCACTTGAAGCGCTTCTTGAGCGCCTCAAGGATAATAACCCCGATGTACGAAGGGCAGCCACTCAGGCGGTTGGCCCGGTTGCTGGCGGCAATGCAGCCGCGGCCGATGCGCTTATTGCGCTTCTGGACGACACGGATGCTGAAATCCGCGGACTCGCCCTCGATGCGCTGATAAGGATGGAGGTAGACACCGAAGCATTCAAGGCCAAACTGCGCTACATGGCCAGCAGCGACCCCCACACCAGAATCCGCGAAAAAGCCAAACAAGCACTCAACAAGCTCGAACAACCAGAACGCAAGATATCCGAGGACGAAGCACTTCAGGTTCTCAGAAAAGTCTGCGTAGATAACCCAAAGAAAGAAGATGTTGCCGACGTGGAGGCTATTTTTGAGAAGTTGAGACCGGATTCTATGATATTGGTTCTCAAACAAGTATTGCGAGAGGATGGTAACAAGGGTTGGCCTCTGTTCTTTGTTGAACGCTACATTGATAACCCTTCTATCATACCGGAAGTTGTTAAGATAGCACGGAGCGAAAAAGGAACGCTGAGGATGAGTGCTGTGAGGATATTCCGAAAGATACCTGACAAGAGAGCGTTGCCAGTCCTCATTGAGGAGTGTCTCTACGACCCAGAAGAATACCACCACAGAGACGAACTGCATGACGTGTACATAACTAGCATCTTCATTAACTCAGCAATGGCTTTGCACACCTTGACAGATGGTGCAATCGGAATAGAGCCCTCGGAGCGGAATTATGTAGATTTGAAACTTGAGATCGAAATAGGGAAGAAGAAGGATAAGATAATAGACAAATGTGAGAAGTGGTGGAAAAAGAACAAGATAGAATTCCTCAAGGAACTTGAAAAGGAGTACGAAACTACAGAAATTGACAGTCCGAAGAAGGAAGCCCAAGGGGAGAAAAGCGAAAAAACCAAACAAGCACTCAAGACAATGAAACAACCCGCACAGCAGGATAAAGTTCCTTCGTTTTCCCAACAGACATTCGGTTGGCGTCCAGGAGATTGGTGGGTAGTGACCCGCGTGGCAATACGTCCCGCGAAACTTGGCATTGAGTCTGTCTTTCACTTCTATTTCAAAGTAGCCGAGAGCCAAGACTATCGTGGCCAGAAAGCCTTCGTAGTCAAGATATACTGCAGAGACAAGAAAGCTGCCGAGCAATACATCGCTCTCAGGGAAAGCAGGTATCCACTGGCTTGGCCCGACGGGCTCGAGCAGTGTCGCGATAAAGACTTGGTGGCAGGCTTCCCGCTTGTCGCGAAACTGTATGTTGCTCGCGAAGACTGTTCCGCACTGGGAATTGAATACTCCGATTGTGTCAAGCAGCGTGAACCGGAAGGAAGCTTGAAGGATAATCAGGAACGCCTTAAAAAGAAAGGTTTGATCAGATTGTACAACGTAGATATTAAGCACGACTATAGGGTTCACGCTTTCTCTTTGTGTTACCCAAACAAGAATGACCCTGTGGGCAGACTAATTGTCCGGGCTGAGGACCCTGAAGGCCCGAGTGCCTTGTATAGGAGTTACCTGCTTTTGGAAGACGAACCCTGGGTTTACAAACAAGAAGACCTTCGCAAAAATTTCTATGCAGACCGGCTGGTAACACGCGGATTCTTCTTTATCTCTGAAACTTCCCGCAGCGGTGAAAATGACCCCGTTGTTT
>DAOVDS010000242.1 GCA_030669415.1 bacterium | reverse complement strand
GTTCGCAGTAATCGGCGAGCCGACGGAGTTCCAGGTGTGCAGAATGCACAAGGGGTACTCGCACCTTCGGCTTGTGTTTCGCGGTATTCCCGGCCACTCCTCGCGGCCCGACCAAGGCGTCTCTGCGATAACCCACGCCGCGCACGCGATAGTTGAAATTGAGAAACTGCAGGAAAAGTTTGCGGCTCTGAGCCACGAAACAGCCGCCTTCTTCAAAGACTATCCTTACAGCAGCATTGGAATCGGAACAATCAAAGGCGGTGAGGTGACGAACCAGATTCCCGCCCGGTGCGAGATTACGCTCGACTACCGCTCGATGCCGGGCGAGACGACACAGGAAGTATTTGAGCAGCTCACGCAGCTTGTCAAGGAAGAGTTCGAACCAACCATGGTGGCCGAGGCGCGCCGAAAAGGGCTGGACGAGAGCCTCGTCGGAATAGATGTGCTTGAAGGCTCATTCGCCGAGCCGCTGCTTGTCGAGGGCGGCAGCGAGCTTGAGAAGCTGCTTATCGAGATAGCCCCGAACAAGGAAGTCGGCGCGACTTACTACTACACTGACGGTGGCATATTCGCACAGCACGGCATCCCGTCGCTTATCTTCGGCCCCGGCAGTATCGAACAGGCCCACAAGCCCGACGAATACATAACCGAAGAGCAGCTCAACGCCGGCGTGGCCATACTTCGCAAACTGATTGAGAAATTCTGCCTTGATGGTTAGTGCTCGCCGAACCACCGGAATTCGTCCCGCTGGAGACCTGAATACCGGCGAGTTCGACGCCACCACACACCAGAATTCAGCTCCTTAGCTGCCCCGACGGCAGCGAGTTCGACGCTGCAAAGTACTTTGCACGGCAAAGCGCGTAAACGTAGAAAGTCGATTTTCCAGGAGGTTCGGGCTCAGGCCGCCTGTACTCAGTGCTCGGCGATGTCGGCGTGTTCGCGCCATGCTTCTTGGCTACCGCAGTTGTTGGCGAAAGCTTCCATTGAGTCCATGCCATTATACAGTGTCTAACCTTCCTGATGCAAATCGCATTCGAAGTGGCATGCGGCGTTTTATTAACCCCGCCTCGCAGAGGCGGGGCTTCGGAATTATTACCCGCGCGCTGAAGCACGCGGCTTGCATCAGTGCTCGGCGATGTCGGCGTGCTGGCGCTCGCGTTTCTGGATTACGATAACCGCAAGGACCACGAGGGCGGCGCCGAGAATCTGTAGTGGATGCATTTTTTGTTCAAACATGAAATAGGCCAGCACGGCCGCGACAACCACCTCGAAGGTGGCGACCACCGACGCCTTGGAAGCCTGGAGGTAGCGCAGCCCGAAAAGGAACAGCACGTAGCCGGCCACGGTCGAGAAGGCGGCCAGCGCCACAAGCCAGAGTACCCCGGAAATGGGCAGGCGAAGCACGAGGATGTCTGTGGGGCGCAGGATGATAAAAAGCGCTGCCGTGCCGAAGCCCAGCGAGTAGGTCATTACTGTCCAGGGCCCGTATCGTTTCTCCGCTTTCTTGGACATAAGCGTGAAGACAGCCACCCCGGCGGCGTTTGCCAGGCCGAAGAGGATTCCCCGCCAATCCACAGGCTCGCCGCCTGCGCGAAACACGTTGACGACAAGGATGCAACCTGCAAACGACAGCGCGAGCGCTGCCCCTTTCAGGAGAGTGAAACGCTCGCCGAGCAGAGCCGAGGCAAGCAGGACGACCATGAACGGATAGGTGTAGAGCAGCACTGTGGCGACAGCTACCGGGACGAACTCCACGGCGTAGAAAAAGCAGACGAAATTGACGCCGATTCCGACCAGGCCGAAAAGCGCGAAAAAAGGCAAATCCGCAAGCCTGACCCTGAGCAGGCTGCGCTTGAAAAGAAGAACAGCCACCGCGAGGAGCACGAACGAGAACAGGGCTCGCCACGCGACCATCTCGAGAGGGTCGACTTCGAGGTCCATGACCTTTTTGCCGAAGACACCAATGGTGCCGCACAGTACGGCGCCTGAGAGGACCAGCCCGTAGCCTTTAGTGGTGTTTTTCACTTTTCGGGCTCTTCTTCAATGGACTCCGCAGCAGCACAGGTGGAGAGCCGGGGCCTGTGGGCCGGGCCGGAAAGTGAATCGATGACCAGTATTGTGCGCCAGTCCAGAACGCCCGTCTCTTCGAGGCTGTGCTCGGCCTGAAACTTCTTCACCGTCTGCGCGTTCCTGCCTTCATAGCCGAGCGACTTGAGGGCCTCAAAAAGCGCATCGCACCTTTCGCAGCGCTGCGAAGGGCTGAAGCTGTGCAGGAAATCCGGCGCAACAATCACGGCGTAGCCATCCCACTTCCAGTCTCTCATGTAGGTTTCGATATCGCACTGGAGTCTGCCGGCAATCGGCTCACCGGCAATCACCCATTTCTTGTCCAGCCCGATGAGCGCCGTCGAGTGGCTTATTCCGACGTGCTCGGTGGAGATAAGGCAGGGCACGTCGAACCTGCGAAGCTCCTCCCACGTGGTCTTGATTACTTTCGCCTGGAGCTTCTTCGACGCGCCGAGCTTGCGCACGGCGCCGGGCACCCTGGGTACGGAAGTACCGCGGAAGCTGGTGCGCGCGGCGAATGCGACTTCGCCCTCGGTGTATTCGAGTCCCCAGCGGCGAAGCACCGTCGAGAGCGAGGCGGCAAGGCACGAGAAGCCTGTCGACTGTTTGGTGACACCCTGCACCACCTTGCCGTCGAGGCTTCTTATCCTGCCTGCTGCCACAGTGAAGTACACGTAGTCGGCCAGGGTGAAGTAGGAAAGCACAATCGCGAAGACGAGGAATATTATCCGCCGCGACGAGCTGTTGAGATAGCGGGCGCCCAGGACCCCGACAAGGAAGAAGGAGCACGCGTAGAGCACCTCCGTGGAGAACGACTCCGGGAAGAGAATGTAGAAGCGCTCAATCAGCAGCCGCGAGAGCAGGTTGAACCCCAGGAGCACAAAGCCCACGCCGAGAATCGGGTAGCGCAGCCAGGGCCGCCGGCGCACCGCGCAGTGCGCGCCGACAGCGCTTCCGGCGCATACCGCAACCATTATGAGCATCTCGATAACGTGCATCTATGCCAGCTACTTTGTGAAGCTCTTGTACTGGAGCGCCGAGAACTTGAAGAAATCCACCGGACTCTGCGGGTCGGTTCGGAAGCCGGCTATTCTCCATTCTCCGTTTGTCCTGTAGAACTTGAACTCCCATGGAGTGACAGATGTTTCCCGCAGGTCGGCATAGTAGAACAAGTAGTAGTCGGTGACGTTGGTTATTGACTCGTGTCGCACATATTTGACGTCTCTCGTGTTGCCGAAAGTGTTCTGGTCGTACTCCACAGCACCCGAAAGAGCATCAACGTTTTGCAGCGCGGGAGAACAATGCTTGAGAAATAGCTTCTTGAACTCCTTGACATCGCCTTTTTTCAGCGGCTCGAAAAGCTTGCGCACAATCCCGTCAATCTTCTCGAAGTCGCTCTGGGATATGTCGACGTAGCTCGCCGGCTGCTGCGCCATACCAGGCTGCCCGTAGAGCAGAAGGAAAACGACAACCACCACGCCCCCGCCGAGAACTGCTGCTGAAAGACTTCTCATAACCACCTCCCACAAAAAGAGATTCTCACAGAGCTATTGACTCTGATATTACCCTGCGGGTTCGCCACAATCAAGAAAAGGAGGCCTTTTTAGAGACCTCCTTTCGCTAATTACGGTAATCAGGGCTATTCACCCTGGCCGGGGTCCTTTTCGGGTTCTTTGGGCTCTTCCGGCTTCTTGCCGTTATCCTTGGGCTGCAGCAGCCTCTCAATGCCGTTCTTCTTGATTCTGCTCTTGGGAATTGAGTATATGCTGCCATCCTTCCTCATGAAGCGCAGGTCAAGCGGGCCCTCGTGAAGGATCTGGCCTTCCCAGACAGTCCCATCGTCAAGAGTGATGCGCGCCTGGCGGTTGAGCAGCTTCTTCGCCATTGCGCGCTCGATTTCGTCGAACCTGCGCTCGAGCAGCCCGGCGAGCTCCTTAATCTTGGCCTCTTCAATGAAATTGCGGACAACATCGATACGGTGCTCGCCCAGCAGCTCTTTCATGGCATCTGAATCGTATCGCCGCCGTGCGATTTCACTTCGCACAAGCTCCGTCAGGCGGTCCTTGAGCCAGCCGCGCAGGCTGCTTATGGTGATGTTTGAAAGGCGCTCCTGGAAAACCGCATCCATCTTTGTAGCGAGGCGCTTGGCAAGCTCCTTCTCGTCAAGCTCGGCGAGCTTCTTGTTTACCAGCCTGTCTATGTGCTCGGGCATGAGCTGGGCAAGCTTGTCCTGGTCCATGCGCTTCACATGCTCATCCAGGACCGGTCCGGACTTCTCGCCAAGCTGCAGGTAGATGTCGGCAGGCTCAAGTTCCGTCACGAGCTTTCTCAAGTCAGCCCATTTCTGGGCGCGAGCCCCCAGCTTGCCCCGGGCTATCGCCGGTTTCTTGAGCGTGGCGTCTATCTCCGCCGAGAGGGCCGCAACGTAGCTGTCGGCGCCTTCGCTCTGGTATTCCCTGGCCTTGTCGGAAGCGGTCTTGAGACTCTCGCGGGCCCTGGTATAGTCCCCTTCCCTGAGCTGCGTAATGCCCGCCAGATAAAGCGAACCTATATCATTGCCGTGGCGCAGCCTTCTCCTGGCCTTCGCCGCATCCTGCACTGACAGATAGAGCCCGATGGCCAGGCCGGCGCAGAGGAGAAACAGCACAACTGTTACGAACTTCGACACCCCGCTGCGCGGGGCGGGTTCCTTCTCTACAGGTTCCTCGGCAGGCTCTTCGACCTCAGGCAGGCCCTCACCCGGCCCGGGCGCGCTCATGAAATCCTTGCCGAACCTCCTGAAACTGCTCTTGCGACCCATATCACCCTCCGGGAAATGCTACTTTTCCAGGTGCGCGATTTCCTTCACCTTGAGCCCGCCAATGAAGCCCTGCCCTGACACCTTGATGGAGACGAAATCCGGCTCGTTGAATATGTCGAGATACACCAGGGTCACGTCAAACGGGCCAACAGCGTCTACTGCTATTACGGGCGTGTAGTATGAATCGCTTGATGAAAAAATCCCGCCCTTGACAACATTCAGTGGACCGATAGCAATCTGGGTGTGCGTTTCCTTCTTCCGTGAGAAGGTGAGCGTGAAATGGCTCTTGAAAAGGAGCTTGATGTAGCCTTCCTTCTGGGGAATCACCAGAGTCGCCTGCGCGCTCCCCTTGACGCGGCGCAACTGGAAGTAAATCCGCCCGAAACCGTCACTCTCGACAAGGCGTATGCGCTTGATGAAAGGTATCGTCTGGCTCAGCACCTCCGGGTCGGTAATCAGCTCGCGGTATACCTTCTCGAAGTCGCTGCCGGAGACGGCAACGTTGCCAAGCGACTCGAGCGCGTCCGCCACCAGCTTTATGCCTATGGACTTGTCCGGCGCAGCGACGATACTTGCCCGCATCTTGCCGAAAATCTCCCGGACCTCCCCGTAGCTGAGGTATTTCTTCTTGAGGTCCTCCCGCCCCTCCTGGGCACTGTCTTCGAAGACTGACTCCGAAGCCCTCAGCATCGCCTCTGGCGGGATGAGCTCTTCGTAGGTCACGGAGGCGAAGAAGAAATGGACCCCGACCACGCACGTCACAATGAACTTCATGTGCAGGCTGAGCCCCAGGAAGGCAATCAGCACAAGCAGAACGGCAATACCGCTGAGGAAGTTCCAGTATCCCATAAAGGGCAACGGCATTATGATGAGCGTGACGAAGCTCCCGAAGGCTGCGCCCATTGCCCACGCGAAGAAGAACCACTTGAGCGAGCGCGCCGCCCGCGCTCCTGACGCGGCGCCATAGGTGCCGCTGCCGGCAGCACTTCCACCGGCGCCGGCGGGATTGGCCTTCTTCTGCGTTTTCTGACTTCCCTTGCGGCCGGGCCTGCGCCTTTGCAGAAATCGTATTGTCCATGCGGCGGGCGCGATGGTTGCCAGAAGAATGCTCGCAGGCAATACCAGCGCCCCGGAGAACAGAATCGAAGAAGCATACGGCCCCATGTTCTTGCTGAGCAGTATCCTCTGCAGCCGGGGTGCAAGCCACGGGAGCACGAACACGAAGATCCCGCTAAGAAGGCACAGCACGAACAGGAGCTGCGGCGCCCGGAACCTCTTTGCCAGCGGACCGCCAAGCAGAAGGCCCAGGGCGATGGAAATGAAGAAAATGCCCATGAGGTCTGACCAGATGAGGGCGTTGTTTCCGTATGACTCCGACAGGACTGCGCTGACACTCAGGTGCAGCGCGGCAAGAGCCGCCCCCGCCAAGAACACTATGAGCCAGATTCTCATACCCACATTCTACCAGATACACGCGGCTTGTCAAATGGAGAAAACAAGCTGCGGGTTCTAACCAGCGGATAGCGATGGCCGTCCGTCGCCGCCTGCAAACGGCGGGGCTTTGGAATTCTACTTGCCCTTGCTCTTCTCGCGCCACTCATTCCACTCATAATAATCTCTGTCAAAATCCCGCTTTGTTATTTTCCTGAGCGCTTCCACTGCTGCATCGCGCACTTCCCCCTCTGAGTCCCGCAGCGCATTGATTAGAGGTTCTACTGCCGCCCTGCTCCCGATTGCGCCAAGAGAGGATGCTGCTGACCGGCGCACCATGGTTTCCTTGTCCACAAGCGCCTTGATTAGCGGTTCCACCACCTTCGCGTCCTGTATTTTACCAAGAGCGACCGCCGCGCTCCATCGCATGCCAGA
>DAOVDS010000249.1 GCA_030669415.1 bacterium | reverse complement strand
CGCGTTCTCGTCTCTTCTCTTCTCTTCTCGTCTCTTTACTTATCTTATGCACAGGTGCCGGGTCTTGAGTTCGTTGACTTGTAGCGCCATCGCTTTCATTAAACGGGGGTTTTTCAGAGTTAATCGAGGGTTTTTCAGAGTTAATTTCCTTTCTTTGGGGTTTCTCAGAGTTAACCTGAAATTGTCCTTCTGAGTTAATAACGATTCGCCCCGCCCTCATATTTTCGACCAATCCGGGCATTACGATGGTTTTTAGGTCCAGATGGAGGATGCCGGCAATCTGCCGCGGCGTAATAGGGTCGTTTTTGCCAAGGACTACCCATCCCTTGTTCCTGCCAGCGCCGCTGAGTCGCACGAGCTCCCACCAGAGCAATCGCGCTTCCGTCGTGGCGTACAGGATGGTATCCGTGGGTCTAAAGATGGTGACAAAGACGTACTTGCGAGAATCCTCTTCCTCGAGCTCCCTCTGGTAGTCCGGCCAGGTGACCAGCTTGATTCTGCCGGGAGTGTCCGGCGTCAATTCTTCCGGCCTGATTTGTGGCGGTCGAGCCATTCAATCCTTTCGCCTCTTCATCCGCGCTTTTTGGTTGCGTCTCTGGTATATTCTCCAGTGATGCGGGCAGTACGGTCTCAGCGCCTTCTTACCGCCCTTGCGGGACTGCGCCCGGTGCTCACCACAGCCCGGTACGAGGCAGATAAATGGCATTGTGCTGCTTTTCAGCTTCGTCTTTACCTGGCATAACTTGCAGAGGATTCTACCTTCTACCGCAGGCGCGCCGCATCCAGCGCATGCCCGCTTCCCCTGGCTCGGCAAGAGGCCCGCCTGGCGCCGGCGCTCGACTTCCGCTTTGAGGTCACGCAAGTAGCTCGTTTCCGGCTTGGAGCACTGGTTCCCGGTATGATATTCCGATGGTTCCTCCCAGGGCTGCGCGGAGCGATCAACTACTCTGGTTCGCCTGTGTTCGCCCTTGCGCGATATGACCACTGGGGTACACCTTCGTTATTAGAATTCTATTCCCGGCCCGTATGCCCGCCGACAGCCGCCCTTCTCTCCTTTTTTAAGCGACGAAATAACCCGCGCCTGCGAAGGATGCTTGCGTCCGCGCGCCCAAATCCTTTTAAGGATAGTTTTTGCCGTTTCACCACCGAACAATATAGTGTCCGATTGAAACAGTTTGTCTTTACCCGCGCATTGGCTGTGCCATCCTACTTCGGGCGCGCCCGGCAAGTCGCCGCAGCGCAAAAGTATCCGTCCACAGCGGTTCAAAGATCCGCCACATAACGCGCAGTCCGGCAATGGTCTACTCACTTTGACTCTCCTTTTTCAACCGTTCGCTCGCCCACGTGGATGCCCTGATAAAAGCCTCCAGCGAGTGTTTCTTGCACGCGTAGTATGTCCTGCCCAAGCTCTCCCTGTGGAATGCCGGGTATCCGGTCGCCTCGACGACCACTGCCGCCTCGCAGTCATCCACGCAGCAATGCTCATCCTCCAGGCACTTCTTATCATTCACGATGTCCGTCGGCAAGTATTCCGCATAGTCTACAAAGATAGTCATTATTAGTACCCCTAATAGGTTTGAGGCTTGAGTGTTTTATTCTTGATTTCCTCACGCCTCACGTCTCATGCCTTTCCCTTCCGCTCTTTGAGCAGTTCCGCCATACACTTGTTTGCGCCAAGCACATTGGCGATTTTCTCCGGTCTCGTGTCGTGCGCGCCGACCGGGTTGCCGCATCGCTTGAATGCATCGTCTATCTCGATAAGTTCCTTCTCCGCTAACTTCCAGAGCTGGCGTGTCTGCTCGTGTGCGGCGCGTTCCTGCGCAACCTCGGATTCCACCTTTTTCGTCTCGGCGAGCGCATCTTGCAGATGCTTCTCCCTCTCTTCGAGCTTCTCACGCAGGGTTACGTTTGCGGCCTTAAAATTGGAGATTTTTGTCTTGACAGGCTCGCACATCCCATCTTTGCAGAGATCTACATCTTCGCCAAGTTCGCAAGGCGTTTCCGGAAACAGCCAGCACATTCCTTCGGCCCTTCCCTTTTCCTTCTGGTCCATTGCTATACCTCCATAAGGTTTTCATACTGCCCGCGTCCTCTGAAGCGGGCAGGTAAAATCCCTATTAAGCCTCTTCCTTTTCGATGACCTCGTAGGTCTTCTGGTCGATGGTCTGGCCGTCTTCCGTGGCGAACTTCCCCTGGGCGGGGTTATCCCGGCTTGAGCCGCTGCGCCTGACAAAAAGACAGCGCTGATGCTCTTCATCCTCGGCTACCATCGCGATTGTCGCGCTCGCCGGGCTCGCCGGTACAGACTTTTTGATCTGCGATTTGACGGAGAATAGCTCATCCCCCGGCTCTTCACAGGCAACTGTCACCTCGATGGTAAGCTTGCCCTTGGCGCCTTTCGCTTTGTCTTTGTAGGTATCCAGGAATTTGACCATCCGGGTCTGCAGCTCCCGGAGGTCCCTGTTCGCCTGCCGCATGAACCGGCCCTCATCGATGAGGCTCAGGTCGAGCGGCGTGAATTGCGCTCCTGCCAATGTATTGCCTCCTTTTCTTATTTCTCCAGGTAGTCCCAGGGCTTGCTGCCCGGGCGACCGAGCGAAATCACAACACCCTCTATTTTCGCCACCTCGGCAAGCATCTCTCCGAATGCCTCGTACTTCTTTTCCGCCATGCTGCCCGAGCTGACAGTCACGGCTACCCCGTCGCCGGCCGGGCTCATCAGCAGGTCGAGCTCGAGCTCGACTTCCGAGGTTTCGACAAAGAGCGGCGTCTTGATTTTCACCATCTCCGGTAGATCTACCGGCTCCTTGTCTGAAGTGCCTTGGATTTCCGTCTCGACCATCACGCCGTTTATCGAGCTGAGTCCCCGACCCATGTTCATGGTTGTCTTCGTGGCGAGCCGTATCTGTGAGAATGTAAGCACCAGCGCCCTTGCGTCCGGCTCGACAATCACCCTGCGGTTTCTGAGCAGGAACTCCGCGAATAGCCGGATTTCCGTAACCTTGCCTACGACCTCATTCCAGGGCATAAACAGCGGATGAACGGCCGGCTGAAAAGTCACCACCTCGAACCCATTCTGGGCCTTTTCGTCAAGGACTGCGTACACAGTCATCTCCCTGGTATCCGCGAACACGACCGTGTCCTTGCTCTTGTACTTGCCGAGGTATGCAACGAATCCTTTCACATCCTGGAATACGTGGGCCCTACCGGGGCTCTCTTTCCTCTCCGGCGGCTGCAATGGCTCCGGTTGCAGCTCGCGGTTCTGCAGCGCGATAGTTACATTCTCCTTGCCGCCCTCCAGAACCTTTTTGGTAATCTCCAGGGCGTTTTCCTGCCCTTTCTCTACCTCCCGGATAAACTTCCCGAGCGGGTCGCCTTTCCTTTCGTCCATACTTCCTCCCTTCTAAAACAAATCCTGCTGGACCTTTTCGATACCCAGCGCCTTCAGAACCCCTTCGTATCTCTTCCTCCGGCTTAATGGGCGAGGCAGGGTTCGCACCTGCTTGGCGGTTGCGCGTTCCGCCGCGGGATCTCCCCCGTGTGTATAATTCCACCACTCGCCCTTGCTATTCCCTACTTCTTTTCCACTTCCAGCTCCGGCAGGTCCTCACCATTTTCGGCCGGCTCGATGCCTTCCTTCATTTTCTTGGCGAGCTCACGGCATTCCCAGGCTGTGATGCGGTATCCGGACGCCTGGGCAAGCAGCTTTAAAGCCTGTTTCTCGTGACACTTCGCGCATTGCTCCATTTCCGTGGCCAGACTCGTATACTCATTTCGAGTCTTGCCCGCCACGATACTCTTCAGCACTTCCGGCTCCATGTATATCCTCCTTTCAAAACTTGATTTCCCGCCCGCGCCAGTGGTGGACTGTGGTGAAACAGTAAGGTCGAGCCTCCACTGTGGAGTACCTGGCCTGTTGACGCGGGCTTATATGCAATAGGTTCTGTCAATTCCGTTCTTTCTTCAACTGCCGATATTCTCCGAGCCAGAATATGCACTCTTCGCGCGCCTCCCTAACAACCTTCGTCCGGCCCGCCCACCTGCGTTTGCCGCGTTTGAACACATTGTAGAAATGCAGCGCATCCCGGAGGATTTTCCGCATCTGTGCAAGCATGACTCCTGCCTCCTTATACGTATCGCTCCCCGGCGCTCAATGATATGACGACGCTGAGACGAAGACACATCGAGAGGCACCGGGGAACGATAGCTTTTCTGTTGGTTATTAGTCATGTTGTCTTCGCCTCAGCATTTGCCAAATTATATAGCAGATACCCGCGAAGTCAAACATTATTTTGAAAAAAGTTTCGGGTTTCCAGGCGGGGCGCTCAAATGGCTTATCCTAAAAAGCCGACGCCGGTGGCATAGCCACTTTTGCAAGTGTCGCTGCGCGACCGGCGTCGCTACTCCACCTGCACGTGTCAGGTGAGCTGGTGCATTCATTACCTGCTTCTCTGTCCTCCTTATATTTTATTAGCACTCTTCGCCGGCGTCAATCTCTTCACCATTTTGGTGACTATCCCGTTGCTGGCGCCTGCAATTGCTTTCTTTGTCAGTACATCCCCGCCCTTTTCCACGCCGCGGATAACGTCCGCAAGCGCGCCCTTCAGCCCAAAGGCGCTTTTGCCGAGCCACAAGGCCGCGATGCTGGAAATGATTGTCCAGGCAGTGTAGTACCAGGGCACACCCTGCTCTTTGAGCTTCTTATAGTCGTTGAGCAGGCTGCCGCCCTTCTCCTTCAAGAATGCATAGTGCGCGGCCGCTTCCTTCGCTTCTTTTCCTAATTCCGCAAGACGCTTCATCGCCGCTTCAGGAGTGAGCTCGCCTTTTTCGTATTGTTCTCTCACTTCCTGCTGCAAGATATAGACCCTCTCGATTTGAGCGGCTACCTTCTCCGCTTCCGCGTGGGTCTCTCTGATGTCCGCGGACAGCCTGTCGAGCGTCTCCTGTTGCTCGGGGGTCAAGGCCACGCAACCCGCGGCCAGCAAAGCCATTGCGGCAAATAACAACATGACAAATCTCACCACGTTTCTCCTTTCCCAAAAAGGACTACAAGCATCAGCAGCACCAGCGCTGCGATTAAAATTGCGAGCTTGAATCTCCTGCTTTCTATCCAATCTCTCATGCCTGTTGCCTTATCCAGCCCATCAGCTTCACATATTCGTGGAATTTGCAATCCTTGTTCGGGCACTGCACGCCCGGGGTCACGCCGCCGGCGAGGTCTACTTCGTGGTATGCGGTGAAAGTTATCACGGCTCCGCAATACGGGCAGGAAACGATTGCACTAACCCTGCCGTTCGGTCTTACCTGGCGCTTCCATACCCCGACACGGCGGTTCGGGTCGCCTTGCGAAAGCATCCTCACTTGAGTGCCTCAAATCGCCATATAGAGTAAGTTTTCCTGCGAACCTCAGATTTCATCAACTTTACAACCACAGATTTCACAGATTTCACAGATAGAACGAACACAATTTTTTCTCAAGAGAAAGCCAAGTTTTGTTTTCTTAAACCCAAATTATTTTCTTCTCTTCTTATCCGTGCTAATCTGTGTCATCTGTGTAATCTGTGGTTTCTCTCCTTGTCTTTTACGTCATTGCATCTTACCACAGCCCGAACAGCTTCGTTACTACCGCCACTCCCACGCCCGGGCTCACGGCCCACATGATAATTCTGCGCAGCCATGACCAGTTGGTCGAATGCCGTTCCGTGGCCTTCTCCAGTACGCTGATTGAGCGCCATTGGTCCTTGTCGTTGCCTTCTATCTTCTGTATCGAGTTGCAGATAGTATCCAGCTTCGCCCCGGCCCAGCCCTGGAACTTCGCCTGGTCGAATCTCCGCGCCTTATGGTCACTCCCCTCTTCCGGCATTACCCTGTCCCTCCGGCCCATCGCATGGGCCTGCAAAATAATCAACTTTATTGCATCCCCTGCAGATTGATAGCTTACCTATTAGGTCATGCCGCATTGTGCGGCTGCACTCGACGCAGTACCTGTCTTCCCACGTTTCGTCGGGCTTCTCCACTATATCCCGCTCTTCCTTGCAGCTCTCGCAGTAGAGGTACCACCGCCCGGTCGCGTCCGAGACGCGGCGCCTCAATTGCCTCTTGTCACATATCGGACACTTCATGGAGAATTTCCCTTAATAGGCTTGAGTTCTTTATTCTTGATTTCCTCATGCCTCACGTCTCATGCCTCACGCCTGTTTCTATCCGCGTTCGTAGTAGATTCCCCTCGGCGTCCTATACTGATACTGACCGCCGCCCGGGGCGCCGAATGTTTGCCAGCCCGTGCCGTCCATCTTTGTCTTTATCAGTCTGTTATGACTGCCGGGGTCCGCGACGAAGACAAATCCGCGGAAATCCACTTCAGCCTTGTCCCGAGCGGTCGAGAAGAACACGCGATCGACAAGCGTTGGCTCGGCGAGCTCGATCGTCAACTGGCCGCCCATCGCTAGAAATCGAGCACCCGTTTTGCCGTCGAT
>DAOVDS010000198.1 GCA_030669415.1 bacterium | reverse complement strand
TACAGGTGAAGCGGCTGCAGGAAGGCAGGGCGCTTCGGTCGGCGAGGGTGAGTGCGTCAGGATATTCACCGGCGCGCCGATACCTGCGGGTGCGGATGCGGTGATTGCCGAGGAAGACTGCGAAGAGGTCAACGGAGAGATTATTGTCAGGTCTGCGGTGACGCCGGGCCGGCATGTGCAGCCTGCGGGCGAGAACTTCCGTGCCGGCGAGGTGGTGCTGGAGAAAGGTCTGCTCATTCAGCCGGGCAGGGCGGGCTTGCTTGCGGCGGCGGGGATCGAGAAGGCTGTTGTGTTTGGCAGACCCACGGTTGCGGTGATTGCCGTTGGTGACGAGCTGGTCAAGCCTGGTGCCCCGCCTGCGGCCGGGAAAGTCTACGGGAGCAACCTTACTGTACTTGCCGCGTGGCTTTTGCGGTTCGGAATGGAATCCACAACGAAGATAGTTGCAGACGAAGAGGAGGCCATTTCGGAAGCGTTGCGCAGCGTGTCAGGGCTGGCGGACGCGATAGTCACCACAGGCGGCGCGTGGGGGAGCAGGCGTGATTTTACCGTCGGCGCACTTGAGAAGCCGGGCTGGAAGAAGCTCTTTAGCAGGGTGAAAATGCGTCCGGGTAAGGGTACTGCATTTGGACTCCTGGACGGGAAGCCTGTTTTTGTCCTGCCGGGTGGGCCGACATCGTGCGAGATTGCGTTCCTGCAGCTTGCGCTGCCGGGCCTGCTTCGCATGGCGGGACGGGCAGGAAATCCTTTTGGTGGGATGAAAGCTGTTCTTGCCGGGGAAATCAAGGGGAGACGCACCGGCTGGCAGAGATTTGTCTACGGGGTTCACACACGGGAGCCGGGAACCGGTTGGCTGGTGAGGCCGCTTCAACTGCCCAGCAGGCTGAAATCCATGGCGCAGGCCACCTGTATCATATCTGTTCCGGCGGATGCCGGTCTTCTGAATGCGGGCAGTGAAGTCTCAATCCAGGTTACTGAACACACGGTGTAGGACATCACGTGAGATTCAAGCGTAGAAAGAGGGCTGCAATGGGCGCGTTTTTTTCTGATTCGCACAATTTTTCTTTGGATGCGTTGAAGCGGTCTGCTAACATACGGGTTCTACACAGGTCAGACACAACTGAGTAAAACCATCTTCGTTGTAGGAGGTTGCAAGTGCGTACTTATCTGATTTTGGTTCTTGTTTCGGTTGTCGGGTTGGGCTGCACCCAGATGCGCTATTCGGGCAGGTATCAGGAGGTGAAGATAGAATCTGAGCCTCCGGGAGCCACGGTGATTATCGAGGGAGATATCGACCCCCTCAACCCCGCCGCGGTGAAGCTGCAGGATGGCATGATGCTGGCCTACCATTCACCGGTGGAGCTGAAGACCCCGGTAGTGCTGATTCTGGACAAGGAGAGCACCGGCTACAGGCTGAGGGTCGTATCGCAGGGGTATCCCGAATACGAGGACGTGCTCATGCCCCGGTTCGCGTTTCACCCTTACCTGATAATCACATTCCCGCTGGTGCCGTTCTGGTCGAACTACGAGATAAAGCGCTTCGATGATGTCTTCGTTGACTTCGAGGCCTGCAAGGCCGAGCTGGAGGCCGGGAAGCTCGCTGGGGCAGAGGTGAAGTACAAGGAAATGCAGAAAGTGTACATCCAGAAGAGCGGCGAGCTGGATGAAGTCACAGGTTACCTCGAGGAAAGGCAGAAGGAGCTTGCAGCGGCGGATGAGAAGGTCGAGGAATTGACGGGAGAGCTGACGGAAGCCGCGCAGGCGCTCGAAGATGCGAGCGAAGAGGAAGCCGACGAGGCGAAGGCGAACCACGATGCCCTGGAGAAGAAACTGGCGGATGCACAGAAAGTCCAGGAAGAGCTGAATGTCTCGGTCGAGGATTTGCGCAAGAGCGGCGAGCAGTTGGCGGACGAGAAGACAACGGCGCAGGAAGCGTTTGAAAGCGCGCACGAGGCGTATCAGACCCTCCTGAAAGAGCGGAATGCAAAGCTGATTGCGGCGGCCCAGAAACGTCTGCAGGATGCCCAGGGCGAGCATGACGAAGCCGCGAATGCTGTCGGGGAGATAGAGGCGCAACTGCAGGAGGCGCAGGCTGAGCTCGAGAACGCTGACCAGCGGATACTCGACTGCAAGAAGCAGGTCACGGATGCGCAGGAGAGCCTGGAGACTGCGGAAGAGGAAGAGAAGGAAGCAGCCGCAGAGGCTCTGGACAATGCGGAAGCACAACTGCAGAAGGCGCAGGATACCCGCAGTGAGTTGGTGGCAGCCATGGACAAGCTGGAGAAGCAGTTGGCTCCCGCGAAGGAGCGCGAGGCCGCGGCGAAGCAGAAGCTGGATGCGGCGAAGGAAGAGTATGCCGGCTTGACGAAGAGCGAAGAGGAAAAAGAGAACGGCGAGTAGCAGGAAGTCTCTACAGATAGAGGAAGAGGTCAAAATGAGGAAACTGCTGATAGGTATTGTGTTGTTTCCTTTCCTGGTCGGCTGCGGGCACCCTGTGACGGTGGGACTTGCCGCATGGCTTTCTCAGCCGGGCAGCAAGAAAGACAAGGCCGTACCGGTGCCGCTGCAGATAACGACGACATCGCTTCAGTACGCAATCAACGGGGCTGCCTACAGCGATACTGTGACGGCGGCTGGCGGCAGCCTGCCGTATGCCTGGAGCGTTACGGCCAATAACCCGCCGGCGGGAATAACGATAGACCCGGTTACGGGCGAGCTGTCGGGAACGCCCGGCGACCTGGCGGGTGACTTCACCTTCACGGTGCAGGTCCAGGATGACGCTGCCGATACCGCTACCCGGGACCTGACAATAACCCTTTACGATGACCTGCGGATTACGTATACGCCACCTCTGCCGGATGCCACTCTCGCGACGCCTTACGGGCCGGTGACGATAACAACCACAGGTGGAACAGGTAACTACACGTGGAGTATTACGGCGGGCTCTCTGCCGAGCGGCCTCACGCTGAACTCGGGCAACGGGCAGATTTCCGGTACTCCAAATGATGCGGTTGCGGCGTATCCTTTCACCGTGACGGTGCAGGACGATGCCGTGCCTGCTCAGTTGGATACGATTGACCTGACGATAAACCTGTGGGACTCGCTTACGATATCGACGACATCGCTGCCCTACGCGATAAACAGCGTGGCCTACAACGCGACGGTAAACGCGGGCGGCGGCACCCTGCCTTATACGTGGAGCGTTTCAGCGGGCAGCCCGCCTTCTGCGATAACAATTGACGCCGGGACAGGCGTGTTGTCAGGACTGGCCGGTGACACGGCCCAGGACTACACGTTTACTGTTCAGGTCGTGGATGGCGCCGCCGCCTCGGCCACAAAACAACTGACAATTACCCTCTACGACGAGCTGCAGATTACCTACACGCCCCCGCTGCCCGATGCCGAGAACGGGCAGGCCTACGGGCCCGAGACAATAACGGTGACCGGAGGGACAGGCGGCACCACCTGGAGTATCAGCGCAGGTACTCTGCCCAGCGGGGTAACGCTCACCACGACCAACGGGGAGATTTCCGGGACGCCCACCGACACTGTGGCTGCATATCCCATTACCGTCATGGTGCAGGATGATGCCGTGCCGGCGCAGACCGACACGATTGACCTCACGCTCAACCTCTTTGACACGCTGACCATCACGACGACGACTCTGCCGTATGCGATAAACGGCGTGGCATACAACGAGACACTGAGCGCGACCGGCGGGGAAGGCACCAACACCTGGACCGAGGTTGGGACCAACCTGCCGACCGGGCTGAATGTTGCCGCGGCAGGCGCCATACAGGGTACGGCGGCGGATACGACTGGATTGTACAACTTCACGGTGCAGGTGGATGACAACGGTAATCCGGCCCAGTCGGATACGCAGGGCTTGTCGATTGACCTGTATGACCAGCTTCAGATAACCTCAAGCGCTACCCTGCCTACCGCGCTGGAGGGCGCAGCCTACAGTGAGACGCTGACTGCTTCAGGCGGCGATGGGAACTACGGCTGGACCAACCCGACAGCCGACCTCCCCGGCTGGCTGTCTCTCGACGCGGTAACGGGAGAGCTTTCTTCGGCAGTTGTTGGCACCAGCGGGCTTTACACGTTCACAGTCAGGGTGACGGATGGCGAGACCCCGGCCCAGACACACGAGGTCGTCTTCTCGCTTACAGTGGTGAGCGAAATTACCTGGGAAGACCTGTTCGTTGACTCAAGCAAGATAGCCGCTTCCGCCAGCATTGAGGTGACAAACGGTTACGCACGGCTCAGCGTGAACCTGGGCGCAGAGCAATGGGATGCCAACTTCGACCCCGGCGATACCAACCCGGCCCACGATTTTGGAAATACAACCTATATTGCACAAACCTTCACGGTGCTGACTTCCGGCAAACTGACAAGTGCTGTGTTGGCTCACATCAGGAACACTGGCGGGGTTCAACTTATTCTTGAGATTAGGAATGTAGTAATCGGACAGCCTGGGCCGGTCGTTCTTTGCACCACTGGCCCATTTGGTACAGCAGGCGGGTGGGGCTGGCACGGCGCCGCATTCTCTAACCCCATAGATGTCATCGCAGGACAGACGCTTGCTCTCGTCTGCAGGGGCACGGGCGGTACAACGGACCACAGCGGGACTTCCGACTGGTTCAACCCATACGGCGGCGGAAGGGGATTTGTGAGTACAGATTCAGGCAGCAATTGGAGCACTCTGGATCCGAATCGTGACCTCGGATTCGGGATACGTGTCGAGCCGTTCAATACTTTCAATGCCCCCGGCACAGTCGAATCGGTTGATATACTGCCGGCGTCCGTCTCTGAGTGGACGAGGGTTGCCTGGAACGCTGCTGTTCCGGCCCTCACCTCGGTCACAATTCAGGTTCTTTACGACAGCGGCGGCGGCAACTGGGTGCTGATTCCTGATGTTGATTTGGCGAACAACAGCACCGGATTTACCACCTCGCCGGTTGACCTGACCGGGCTTAGTGTGGTTACGTATCCTGGTATCCGGCTTAGAGCGACGCTTGATACGAGTGACAATACTATCACGCCGAGGCTGCTCGACTGGCAGGTAGTGTACAAGCCCTGACGGTTACGGAGCACTGCGGCTTGAGTTGGCACGCAAGTCTTCCAGGTGCGAGTCCCTTTGCACGATTCCTGCGGCAGGCTCTGCAAGCGGATTGCCATGAAAGGCAAATTTGCATTAAGGGTGACTCCGCAGAATACGTCTTTGCTGATGAAGAATACTATACCTGCATGGGGGCGGATATGAAAAGATTACATGTCCCACTCGTGGTGGGATTGCTGTGTCTGTTTCTAACTTCAGGCTGTGGCAGCGCCGCTGTTGCAGCCATTCTGCTGCTAAGGCCCAATAACGAGGAAGAGCCGGTGGAAGAAGCCGCGCTCCATACGCCTCCCTCGATTTTTATCCTGCCCATATCAGGTACGCAAAGCGGCGATGTAACCATAACCTACATCCTTATCGACCAGGAAGGTGACACGGCCAGAATCGACGTGCAGTTCTGGGACGATGGCGAGACCACGTACAAGCCGGCGACAGAATCCTCATCAGGTTTCAGCGAAGGGCTTACAGGCCTTGCCACATCACCCGGCGGCAGGACACACGTCTTCATCTGGGATTCCGACGCCCCGGACAATCTCGACGGGGTTGTCAGCGTCGATATACGCGTGCGCATCATACCCCAGGATGCGCAGGGCGTGGGCACCCCGGAAGAGATTGTTATCGAGCTCGACAACAACGAGGCGCCGAGCGTGGTGCTCACGACTCCTGCCAGCCCGGCAAACGGGCCTGTTACAGTGTCGTACGTCCTGTCTGATGCGGAAAGCGACACGTGTTCGATTATGCTGCAGTATTCACTCGATGGTGGTACTACTTACAACAGCGCCACAGAGGGCAGCGGCGGCGACGGCAGGATAGGGCTTGATTCCTCAAGTACGGGCACTTCCCATACGGCAGTCTGGGACACGTTCGCGGATTTGGGCTACGCCCGGTACACCAACGTGAAAGTGAAGATAACTCCGGGAGACACCAAATCCGGCACTGCGGGCGAAACAGTTGTCTTTGAGGTGGACAACAACGAGGCGCCTATTGCTCAGGTCAACACACCGACCACCGAGCAGAGCGGAAACGTGTTTCTTACCTACAAGCTGATGGACTCCAATTCCGACCTCGTGGATATCGAGATAGAGTGGTGGGACCCGTTTGATGCTGTGCCGCAGTGGAAGGCCGCAATTGAGGTCACCGGCGACCCCAGCGAGGGCACCACCGGCCTCACGTCGTCTCCTGCCGGCACTTCGCACATATATGTCTGGGACTCTGCCGGAGACCTCGGAAACAAGTACACCAACCAGATAAGGATGCGAATAAGACCGCGTGACTTGCTGGACCAGGGAAACTGGGCGCAGAGCGACGCGTTTGCAGTCTCCAATAACGATGCGCCCATAACGTTCCTTCAGACGCCCTCCGGTGTGCAGGTCTCCAATGTGCTTGTGCGCTACTACCTCGCCGACAACGAGAGCGATACCTGCGGTATTACTGTCTATTACTCGGATGACGGTGGTACAAGCTGGCTGCCTGCGACCATGGGTTCCGGCGGTGACGGAACGAGTCCTCTCTCATCTAACCAGACTGGAATCGAGCACTTCTACGACTGGGATGCGCCTACAGACCTTGCCGGGAAATACGAAGACGATGTGCGGGTGAGAATCGTGCCGACGGACGCATTCCGCGACGGCACCGCAGGCTCCACAACAGATTTCGCGGTTGATGCGACTACGCCGCCGCAGGTCTCGAATATCATCGTCCCCGGGGGAATCGCGTCCGGCAACGTGTCCATAGGCTACACTCTCACAGATGCCGAAAGCCAGACCTGCTCGATAGAGGTTTTGTATACGGACGACGCAGGCACAAACTGGTACGACGCTACGAAAGGCTCAGGCGGCGACCCGATAAGCGGGCTTACATCCTCGCCCTCGGGGCTGGCTCACACGTTCATCTGGGATACTGTAACCGACGGCGTCGGGAACCCGGCGGACACGATACAAATTCGGATAACCCCTTCCGACACGAAGACGGGTTCCCAGACAACAAGCGGCAGTTTTACTGTTGACAATACTGGCGCCAGTCAGATTCCCTGGATTGAGATTACCACCCCAACGACGGCGCAGGTTGGCACGTTCGACATTACGTACGACCTGTACGACAACCAGGGCCAGAACTGCGACATAGAAATTGAATATTCGATTGACGGCGGCACAATCTGGAATCCCTGTACAGGGAGTCCACTCGCCGCCGAAGCTCCTGGCGTAGGGAAGACTTTCAGTTGGGATTCGGTGGCGGACATCGGCCTGGTTTATGACACGGATGTGAAAATCCGCATGCGGCCGACTGATATTCCTGACGGGAACATAGGCGACTGGGCGCCGACCGGCAGCTTCACGGTGGATAACAACGCCGCGCCCTGGGTTGTGGTAGTCACCCCCGCCGGCCAGCAGTCGGGCGACGTTACGGTAGACTACGCACTCTACGACAGCGAGGATGACACCTGCAGCATCTTCGTTGAGTTCTCCCAGGACGGCGGCTCGATATACAATCCCGCAACCATGGCTTCCGGCGGTGACGGCACTACGCCGCTTGTTTCATCAGCCGGTGGCACATCGCACACCTACGTCTGGGATTCTGTCACCGACATAGGCGCGACCTGGCAGAGCGATATCCGCATCCGAATCACACCCAACGATGGGTACAGGAATGGCACGGCCGGTGCAACCGAAGATTTCGAAGTTTACAACCTCGGTGACATAAGCTGGACCGGTACCGTCGATAACAACTGGGACAATGAAAACAACTGGGATGGCGGTATTCCGGGCAGCAACAGCAGTGTGACAATACCCTCCGGATGCCCGAATTACCCGCTCCTCACGCATGCCGTTACGATTCGGATATTAATCCTTGAAGATGGCGCATCCCTCGAAATAAGAGGCGACACAACATTCACCATCTCCACTGATGCACAGATAGACGGAAAACTTACACTCGACAGCGACTCGGCATACGTAGACTTCTCAGTTGGCGGAAACTTGACCGTGTCGGGCACTGGTGAAATAACCGCCTCTCGTACCGGCTACGCCTCCGGCAGCGGGCCTTCACCGGGTGAAAGCGGGACGCGCGGCGGCGGCGGCGGCCACGGCGGTTACGGCGGCTGGGGCGAGAACTGGGCTTCACCGGGAAGCCCTTACGATTCTGTCA
>DAOVDS010000357.1 GCA_030669415.1 bacterium | reverse complement strand
TCGGCCCTGCCCGATGTGCCTTATGTCAGTGACATTATGCGGTATTTGATGTACTACAACAGCTACGGTGAGCAGGAAAGAGCAAGAGAGCTTTTCGCCCAAATTCCGGGCAAGGTAAGAAGCAAGCTGCTCCGTACCGATTACAAACTTGCGGAAGCTCACTGCCCGCAGCTTCTGCCGATAGGCGAGCTGGTTGCCGAAGCAGTGAGCAAGTTAGCCTGAGCGGTATTGCAAAACCGGCTTTCCTTTTCCCCCGAAACCTGTCTATTCGTTCAGTGGTCTGAATGCCGACAGGGAATATCCCGCTCACGATTTCGTTTGGCGAGTATCACCAAGACGAACGATAGCGTATGCCAATACCCCGAACAGTCCTGTCAGAAGCGCAATCACTATCCATATACCGGAGCCGGAGTTCCGCTCGCGTATATCTTTGTACACCCAGACCGCCACAAGGATGTGGACAACGAAACACACAAGGACAAATGGAACCATCCCTCCCTTGCGGTGGTGCTTCCAATGCCGCGGATGCTCTTGTGGTCTCCGCTGGCGCTCAAGCTGAATCCTTCGCTGCTCCAGCTCAAGCTCTCGCATTCTTTCCTGGAAGCCCAATTCAATTCCCCTTCACGTTGTTCCAATTCCAACTGCATACTGCGCAGATGCATCTGGCGTTCTATATCCTCTTCCACTTCAGGCTCCTGAGAAAACGCCGCCGTTGAGACAAACATAGTCATTAACACTGTGATTTCCAAACTAATATTTCGGCCATTCAGCTACTTTACTGAACTTTTATTTCACTAAAATACTTACTCAACTTGATTGACTTTTTAAACTGTCATGCTGAGCGAAGCGAAGCATCTGGCCTTAGCAACAAATAACCTCGGTTTATGGTGGCCCAGATTCTTCGCTGCACTTCGTTGCGCTCAGAATGACAAATTACGTATGTTCTTGTCAACACAATACTTATGCCAAACCCAGTCAAGTTGAGTACTTAGAAACAACACTCGAATGAAATCGGGGTGAAACGGACGAGCTATTTCCATTTGCATTTACGATGGGCAAGGCGGTGGTTACCGTGGCAGTCGGTACAATATTTTTTCTCCCCGGTGCCGGCGAAGAGAGGTTTGTGCTGCTCGGTGTCAATCTTGTCTGCGGGGTGACAGCCCATACAGAATGGATTAATCTTCGGCAGGAGATACATAATACCTGGTGGCGTGCCGTTTTCACCCCAAGCCCAGGACTCGTCGGCAATGTGTGCATCACAGTCGCCGTGGCAATCCGCACAGCCAATGTTCGCCCGTGCGTGGATAACGGCAATATCCTCTTGTATATAGTTCATATGGCAAACGTGGCAACGGGTGTTATCAGCTACAGTACCGCCTGGCGAGACAAACTCCTCTACCTCATCAAGCAGCAGCAGCGGCTCGTTATCCGCTGCACGTTCCGTTTTTGTCCCCGGTTCTTGTTTGGCTTTTATTTGTTCACAGCCCGTTCCGGCAACGGCCGCTGCCGACAGAATAAACATCAGGAAACAGTATTTCATCCCTTCTAACCCGGTATCAATTTAAGCGGCGAGGCAGGCACTGCTGCTTACTCTCATCGCGAATAGTTAATTGGCCGGACGTTATCGATTAGACGTATTCCCAGTCCTTGAGCCATTGATAGTGAGGCGGTAACTTGGCCCACATTTGCTTGCCGGCGTTTTCCAGCTCCGCCTTTTCTTTCAGGTCCAGTTCGCGGCGCTCCATCACGGCCTTGACCACGTTATCCACCTCTCGCACGCGGCTCATCCCGGGAATAGGTATCACGGTGTTGCTGTGCAGGATGTACCGGATGGCCAGACGCGCACGCTGGTTGTTTTCTTCTCGGTTGCCCGTGAACAGTGAGGCGGCCGCAAAAGGCTTAATCCCGAAAGAACCCACATCACGCTTCTTCAAAGCAGGGAACAAACTGTCTGTCTGAGCCCTTTTACTCATAGTTGTGAAAGGAAAGAGAATCACGTCGATCTCGGGGAAGTATTCGATCATGAACTTGAACCATCGCCGGTCGTGCGATGCGAACCCGACGAAACGCGCCTTGCCCTGCTTTTTGGCTTTCGTAAGCGCCTCAACGGCCTCGCAGGACGTGTTGAACGAGTGTCTGCCGCCCGGTTCATACATGGTGATCCGCCACAAATCGGTGTATTCCAGTTTCGCCCTTTTCAGCATTTGGTCCAGGACGCCTATCAGCTTTTTCGCAGTGCGATAATCAGGATTGCGTGGCTCACGTCCTGTCTCTGAGATGCCCAGATGCACCCTGTCGCGGCGCCCGGCAAGGGCTTTCATATCTCTGAGCAGCTCGCCGCTGCCGGTGCTGTCTATGAAGTTGATGCCCGCCTCGAGACAGCGGCTGACGATTTTGTAGCGCTCGCTGCCGCTGGCCCCGGAGTGCCCGCCCAGACCCACGGCCGATACCATGAGGTCTGTCTTGCCCAGTCGGCGGTACTCCATATTGGGGTTGTAACTGCGAATCTTGGATGTATCAACCGCCTCACCACCAGCGGCCTTGGCACTTTGGCCAGCCGCGGTGCCGAGGCCCATTGCCACACCCGCTGCAGCCATCGCGCTATCCCGCATAAACTGGCGCCGGGTTACTCGTTTATTGTCCATCGTTCATCTCCTTTCGTAACTGTTCAGGCCTTAACCGGCCAAGCCGACATAATCGCCTGCTGCCCGGTAGAGGCTCGCATCTGGGTCCACATCTTCGGCATTACCGTGAAGATTTCGGTAATGGCCGATTACTCTTCAACGTAAACAGGGCCTTTATCTCGTCTTCCAACAGGGCACGGTCGTAGATACGAACGTCATCGACGAGCCCTTTGAATTGCCTGCCTATCCTGACATCCAGCTTGTTGCCGGTCTCAATCGGCCAGAGGTCCAGAAGGCCGATATCATGGATTTCCGCCGGGATACCGTCCTTATAAAGCCTGACATCATCGTGCAGATTTGGCAGCTCGGCTTCCTGCACCACCGCTGCCACGTGATGCCACTTGTCGTCATGGACAGCATCGTTAATATAGAGATACCCGCCGAAGGGTGTAACGCCCACACGTCCCCTGATGAAGTTGAATCTCCACATTTTGCCGTAATCCTCCGTGCCCCACGAGATAATTTCCCCTCTGGAGTTCGTCGTCTTAATCCAGGCCGCCACCGTTCGAGGCCGTGTGCCGGTAACACCCTTATATCCGGTTATCTCTATGTAATTATCACCGCCATCCAGCTTCAGGGCTTTACCTGTCCTGCCTGCGACCGAATTTTTGTCGAACGATAGCTCCCCTTTGAGCGCACCCTTACGACCGTGCCTGGAAGAATCTGCAGCGGTTTTACCGGCAACGTCATCAAACTTCCACCAGCCGGCAAGATTTGGGTCCGTGTCAAGCGTTATCGGCTTGTCCTTCGGCGGAGCCGGCTTTATCACTTTTATCTTGTCTCCACCACTAAGTTTTCTAAGCTCAACCACTTGCTCAGCAGTCAGCGCTACATCAAATAGGGCTACATCGTCGATTAGGCCTACGAAATTGCCGCTGCTATGCACGCTTTCTGAAAAACCGATCCTCACCGTGTCCCCTTCATTATCTGCCAGCCCGGCAAAGCCCACATTATCCGTACCTTCCACTCCATCGACAAACACGCAGCCGTCCTCTTCGTCAGCGTCCCAGGTCAGGG
>DAOVDS010000165.1 GCA_030669415.1 bacterium | reverse complement strand
CCGCGCGGCCCCAGGACGCGGCGCAATGCAGCGGTCTTACGTAGCGCTGCGCGGAGCCTTTGAAATCAGCGCCCGCGTTAATCAGAAGCTCAACAGCGTCAACCTTACTTGCATAACAGATGGGTGTTTCATCTGCGTCGTTCATTGCATTGACCTTGGCGCTGTTTGCGATAAGCATCTTCAGAATCTTCGTGTCGCCGACAAGCGCCGCGAAGTGCAGGGGCGTATCGTTGCGCCAGTCCTGTGCGTTGACATCTGCTCCGTTCTCGATGAGGAGATTCGCGATGTCGGGGTTGTCTGCAAAGTAGAGCGGCGTTTGCTCGTGCGGATTCCTGACATTTACATCGGCGCCGCTGGCGATAAGGAGTCTCGCAGCTTCCAGCCGGCCGTTTTCCACCGCGTAGTGGAGAGCCGCCTTGCCTTTCTCATCTTTCGCATCCAGGTCGGCATTCTGCTCGAGAGCCCACTTTATTCTGCCGAGGTCGCCGTGTTTCGCACCGATACAGAGGCCTGAGAAATATCCCCGTTTGCCGCCCTTGCTGGTAATCAGTTCCTGAACATCGTGAGAGTGCACGATGTCCAGTGGCGTCCAGTTCCTCGAATCCTTTGCATTGACATCAGCGCCTTTTGATATCAGGATTTCTGCAATCTGCGCATTTCCGCAGTACGCTGCTTCATGCAGCGGTGTTCTCTTGTACACGCCGCCTTTTGCGTTGACGTCAGCTCCCTTTTCCAGCAGCAGCCTGAGGAGCTTCGCCTGACCTTTCCTTACAGCATAATTGAGGGGCGGCCAGTGGGGGCAGTCCTTTTCATTTACGTCCGCGCCGTGCTCAACAAGGTAGATTGCCAGCTCTTCATTGTCGTTCATCATCGCCCAGTGGAGCAGGCTGTTGTCCAGCTCCGCCAGGCAGTTCACATCCGCGCCCCCGGCAATCAGGCGTTTGATTTCCTCGCTGTCCTCGTTCTCGATTGCCCTGGAAAGTTCCCTGTCAGTTTCCTCAACCTCAACTGTACCAGCTTCCGGCACGTCATTGGTATCTTCAGGACAGGGCTCTTCGGCCTGCTTCTGAGCGCAGGCAAAGAGGGCGAGGGCTGCGATGGTGCAGAAAACTGTTGTGAATGCTGTTTTCACTGCTGCTCTGGTGACGCCTGTTCGACGAGGGTGTTGATTTTCTCGACAGTCTTGTCGTCGATATCGATGAACTCAAGGCCCATGTCGTAGAACTGGTTCTCGACCAGCTCCTCGACCCAGACGACGTTCGCCCTCAGTGTCAGGCGCTCATCCGAATCGGGCATGTAGAACTTCACTTCGACCGCGTGGCCCACGTCGAGCTTGTGGTCGGTGGTAACTTTGAGTCCTACCGCGCTGAGGTTGCGCGAGCATGAGCGCTCGACCTCTTTGTCCTCTTTGGTGGCCGGGTCAACGTAGTTAATGTCAACCGTGACCTCGCGTGAGAGCCTCTGGTAGCGCCTCTTTTCCACTTCCGGTACCTCCTTCGACCGCGAGATTATAGCAGAGCGGCGCCGGCGATGCCAAGTCAAAAAGGCATGTTTGTCCGTCTGCGCAGAAAGCGGCTTTTCGCCGGGCCCACGTTTGGGTTGCAGCGCTTATGGCTTAACGCTATAATGTGGCACGGAGGGAGTCCACTTGGAGTATATCGAAGACAATTTCGCCCAGGAGCAGGCATCGCCGCCGGCTTTCGCGATGGCCCCGCGGCGAATCATTGCCACGCCTGCCCTGCTTGCAGTCTTTCTGCTGATATACGCCCTCATGTTTGTCGTCTCGCGCGGCTGGGACATGTCGGTTCGCGACCTCGTTATGCAGCCGTTTGGCACAGGGCTTCTCTCGCGCTTCGGCGCGCTGACCACGGCGCCACTTTCCGAGGGGCGGGAAATCTGGCGGCTCGTGACCGGAGCATTTGTGCACCTGAACCTGATTCACCTCGCATTCAACAGCTACTGCGTATTCAGCCTCGGCCGGGTCATAGAGACGTACTTCGGTGTACGGCGCATGTTCAGCGCTTTCCTGGTCTGCTCCGTGGTCGCCAACATCTTCACAATCAGCGTGGCCTCCGCGGCGCCTGTCCACGTCGGGACGCTCGGCGGGCTGTTCGGGCTTGACGGCATGGTCCTCGGGTTTGCGCTTCGCAACCGCTCGGCTCTACCCGCGAAGTCGTTCCGGTGGATGGTCGGCAGCGCGCTGTTCTGGCCCGTTTTCTGGGTCGCGCTCTCGATTGGCGTTTTCAGGGGACAGGGTGGGGTCTGGGGCCTCGTAGCGGGGTTCGCGGCAGGCGCGGCGCTCGGGCTTGTGTTCGAGGCGGCCAGGTTCAAGGGCAAGTCCACGCCTTCGTTCGCAGTCAGCTTCCTTTTCGTGGCGGCGGTGGTGGTCTGCATCGCATGCTGGCTCAACGTGCTGACGGGCGCCCTGTTATCCGGTGTCCCGCATGGGGAGCGGGACGCGCAGGCCCTCAAGCTGCGGGCGCATGCCTGCAGGGAAGGCGGTTTTGAGATACCTGTGCCGCCCGATATGACGGTGACCCAGGCCAAGTCGAGGCTCAGCATAGGGCAGGGCGCCTGGGCCTTCTGCAGGGTCTCGTGGCGGGACGCAGGTTCCTACGACGACCCGGAATCGCTTGCCAAGGCGGCGGTTTCCGACCGCAGGCTCGAGGGCAGCGCGGATGACGAAATCAGCGAGGTGGACCTGCGGGAATACAGACGGCTTCGAGTCGGCGGTGAGGATGCGGTGTTCTTTGCGCTTTCAATGCTGGTGAGGGGCCGGGAGGGTATTTACGCCCAGGCAGTGTTGATTCACGAGGAGAGTATCTATACAATTACGTTCAACTTCCGCGCCGAGGACGAGTTGAGGGAACGGCAGATGGACGCGATGATTGACAGTTTCAGGTTTACCGGGCCGCCGCAGCAGGAATAGAGACGGGAGCAGGAGCTGACAATGGCTGTACCTTTTCTGGATCTCAGGAAGCAGTACCAGGTTCTCAGAGACGAAATCAACGCCGCCCTGAGCGGGGTGCTGGAGGGCGCCCGGTTCATCGGAGGCCCGCAGGTCGCAGAGTTTGAGCGCGAGTTCGCCGCCTTCTGCGAGGTCCAGCACGCAGTCGCCTGCGCCAGCGGGACCGACGGGCTCTATCTGGCGCTTCGCGCTCTCGATATCGGCCCGGGCGACGAGGTAATCACCACACCCTACACTTTTGTCGCGTCGGTGGGCTCGATTCGCTTGGCGGGCGCGAAGCCGGTGCTGGTGGATGTCAGGCCGGAGACGCTCAACATCGACCCCGGCGCAATAGAGAACCAGGTAACGCCCCGCACGCGGGCAATCATGGTCGTGCACCTTTACGGCCAGCCTGCCGAGATGGATGCCGTGATGGAAATCGCCCGGAAGCACAACCTGCACGTCATAGAGGATGCCTGCCAGGCGCACGGGGCACGCTACCGCGGCAGGCGCGTGGGCTCGATAGGCACAGCCGCATCCTTTTCCTTCTACCCGACCAAGAACCTCGGCGCATACGGCGACGGCGGGTGTATTACGACCGGCTCCGGGGAGCTTGCGGACAGGATACGCTCAATCGCCGACCACGGCCGCACCACCTGGACGCGCCATGAGCTCGAGGGCATAAACAGCAGGCTCGACGCCATGCAGGCGGCAATCCTGCGGGTGAAGCTTCGCCACCTCGAGGAATGGAATGAAAGGCGCCGGCGCCTGGCAGCCCTCTATCTGGAGCAGCTCGCAGATGTCCCGCAAGTCAAAGCGCTTGAGACGGTCCAGGGGGCAGAATCCGTCTACCACCTGTTCATAGTCAGGGTGCCGGGGCGCGAGGCCCTCATGGAGAAGCTCAAGGCACGTGACGTGGGCTGCGCCGTCTACTACGCGACACCTGCCCACCTCCAGCCAGCCTACGCTGTTCTGGGCTACGGTGAAGGGAGCTTCCCGGCGTCTGAGGCTGCCGCGCGTGAAGTGCTTGCCCTGCCGCTCTACCCGGAGATGGAGGAAAGCGAGGTGGTGGAGGTGGTTGGCGCGCTGAAAGAAGCGCTTTTGTAGGAAGCCCCGCCGCTGTGCGGCGGGGTTAACGCGACAGGTAAAACCCCGGGTCACAGACCCGGGGCTTCCTCATTCCTTGATGGCGGCTTTGCCGATTTCGCCGGCTTTCTGGATGGCTATCTTGGTGGTTATCGGGCCGATGATTTCAAAGATTATGTCCGCGGCCGCCACTGTAGTTATCACCAGAATCCCCAGCTCCCTGCCACCGGGCAGGTCTGAGAATTCTCTGACCACCATAAGGGCCAGCGCTATAGCGACGCCAGCCTGCGACAGCGTGCCCAGCCCGAGATACTTGCGGACGACACCCGGCACGCGGGTCAGGCTCGCGCCGGCGTATGCGCCCCCAATCTTGCCGACGATGCGCGAGACAATGTAGGCAATGCCTATAACGCCCATGTAGCGCAGCAGGGGAATGTCAAGGTGGGCACCCGCCAGTACGAAGAAGAGCACATATATCGGCGGCGTGATTGACTGAAGCGCGTCGTAAGAGCGCTGGCCCGTTTTCCAGGAAAGGTTTATGGCGACCATGCCCAGCACCAGGTTCGAGAGAATCAGCGAGACGTGAAAGAAGTTGCTCAGGCCGGCACACACGAGAACGAGGGCGACCGAGATGATGAGGATATCGTTCCTGCTTCGCATCCTGCGGGCGAATATCACCAGCAGTATTCCAAGTGCGCCGCCGAGGCCGATAGCGCCGGCTATTTCAAGGCAGGCCATCCCGCAGTGGCTGACTGCGGCCGTGCCGCCCGCGCCGCCCATGAGCACGCGGGCTATGGCTGCGGTGAAGGCGTAGACCACAATCGCCAACCCGTCGTCGAGCCCGACCACTGCCAGAAGCGAGCTTGTCAGCGGGCCCTTGGCGCGGTACTCCTGCAGAACCACGACAGTTCCCGCAGGCGCGGTAGCCAGGCCCACGGCGCCGAATATGAGTGCTGTCGGCCAGCTTCCTCTGACAAGAAACACAGCCACAGTGACAACCGCGAACGTGAGAAACGACTGGGCCAGCATCACCACGATGATACCCTTTCCCACCTTGCGGAATATGTCTCGCCTGAGCTCGCTTCCTATGGTGAAGGCCACGAAGGCCAGGGCGATATCGCTTACAATGCCCAGCCTGTTCACGAGATTCTCGCTAAACACAGGCTCTATGCGAAAGAGTGAGTACAGCGAAGGGCCCAGGACGGCGCCGGTCACTATGTAGCCGACTACTGAGGGCATGCGCAGCCGGTTGCACAGCTTGCCGACAAAGAAGGCAAGGATGGTCGCGGCACCTAAGAGGAAAAGTATGTCCAGTTTGGCCATTTACTCAAGAGCGCCCTCTGCGCTGGTAGTCTTCACGCCCTCTGCCGGAAGCGCAGCAGGCGGGGAAATACAACTCTCCAAGTTTTCTACATGCTAAGCCTTGAGGCCGCCAAGTCAACATAAAAATAGGCATGGTTCAAATCCAGAATCTGGGGACATGTACTCGTTACGTGTCCCCCGAAGCCCCGCCCCGCCGCTGTGCGGCGGGGTTTAACCCCGGGTCATAGACCCGGGGCTTCTGTCACCCGGATTTGAACCATGCCCAAAAATAGACTGAAAGAACTGGGAACCCCGCGCTTGCCTTATTCGACTAAACTGGCGAGGAATCGGGCCCGGATGCTATACTTATGTAGAGAAGACGGGTGAATCTAACGATAAAAGGCATAGGAAAAATCGAAACAGTATTCGAGAACTGTCGTATAAAATAGGGATGCGGAACGTCTATAGTCTTGGAGGGAAAACGGCGAACCGGTTCGGTGGCTTGTTATGAAACTGCTGCAGTGCAAAAAGTGCAGCCATATCATAGAGCTCGAAGGCGCTGCGCCAAAACGGCTCACGTGCCCGAACTGCGGGAATACTCTGGACAGCTCCAGCGACGTGGTGCAGCCGTGGGCGGAGACTATCGAGGTGGAGCATCGCCCGGCCCCGGGCGGAGTCCGGCGGGCGAGCGGGTCTTCCGTAGTCGGGCCGGCCAGGGCGCCGGCTGGCGGGTCGCCCAGCGGCGATGTCTTCGGCAACTACGTGATTCTTGACGAGATTGCCCGCGGGGCCATGGGGATTGTCTGCCGCGCCAGGCAGACCAACCTCAACCGTGTTGTCGCACTGAAGCTGCTGATAGCGGGTGAGCGCGCCAGCCAGGACCAGATTGAGCGCTTCTACCGCGAGACGCAGGCTGTGGCCAAGCTGCGCCACCCCAACATCATACCCATCTACGACATGGGCAAGGTGGGAAACCAGCACTACTTCACCATGGAGTACGTTGATGGCAAGTCTCTTGAAGAGATTATCATGCATGGCGGCGTCGGCCAGGAGGAGGCGCTTGACATAATCACCCAGGTGGGAAAGGGGCTCGCGCACGCGCATGAGCAGGGCATTATCCACCGCGACGTGAAACCGGGTAACATCCTGGTTGACAAGGAGAATCACGTCCAGGTCATGGACTTCGGGCTTGCCAAGGAGATAAAGACGGGCAGGGGCGTGACTCATTCCGGCGTGACTGTGGGCACTCCCCACTACATGTCGCCTGAACAGGCGCGCGGCGACAGCCACAGGGTGGATGAGCGCTCGGATATCTACAGCCTCGGCGCCGTGCTTTACGAGCTCCTGACCGGGCGCCCGCCGTTCGACGGTGATACGCCTGTTGAGATTGTCCTGAAGGTTATTCAGAAAGACCACGTCGCGCCGAGAAAGCTCAAGCCCCGCATCCCCAAAGACCTTGAGACCATCTGCATGAAAGTGCTCGACAAGGACCAGTCGAGGCGCTACCAGACGGCCAAAGACTTCCTGGCGGATATCGCGCGCTTCCGCGCCGGAGAGACTATCGAGGCCAGGCCCTCCACCCTCATCTACAGCGCCCGCAAGAAAGTCAACAAGCACAAGGACCTCTCGATGGCGGTTTCCGCGGCCGTGATTATCCTCTCAGTCATATTCATCCTGCTTGAGCACCGCGCAAGCCTGGCGGAGCGCAAGCTCACCAGCCTGCGCGAGAAACACCGCCAGACTGCCAGACGCGAGAGCGAGCTGCGCCAGGAGCGCAAGCGCTCCGCGGCTCAGCAGGAGAAATGGCACAAAGTCTTTGATGAGCCGTTCGAAGAGTCCACCATGGCAAAGTGGATACCCTCCGGCGGGACCTGGGAGCCGCTTGATACCTACCTCATCGGCAGGGCCACGGAGCAGGTCTCTCTCGACCTGGCGGAGCCACTCTGCGGCAGCGTAAGGGCCGGCTTCTACTTCATGCTCGATGCGCCGCTCGGAGGTCACTTCGGGCTCGCCATCTCGGGCCTCAAGAATGACCCCCGGTCGGGCTACAGGTTCCTCTTTGTCCCCGGGAAGCTTCTGCTGCTCAAAGGGGATGTGCCCAAGAAGGAGGTGCAGCTCAGCCTTCATCCAAGCCGGCAGTACAAGGTGCTGCTCTCACGCGAGAACGACTCTCTGTCACTGAAGCTGGATGGCCAGGAAATCCTGTCCTACCGGGACCTCGTGCCGCTGACGGGTGCCGACTGCTCGTGTCTGCGCCTCCTGCTCTCGGAGGGCAAGGTCTCCGTGGCGGGGCTGGTCATTGAGATTGAGTCCACCCCGCTCAGGGGATCCCCACTCATTGTCGCCGACCGGCTCTTCATGGAAGGCCTTTACCAGCCGGCCATCGAGGTGTACCGGCGTGTCGCCGAGATGCCGCCGGACGTGGACATGGCGGCGGCGGCGCTCTACAGGATGGGCCTGGCCTACGTCAAGCTCGAGAGCCTTACCGAGGCCATCGAGTGCTTCAAGCAGGTTACCGCACTGTACGAGGGCTCGAAGGATGCGCAGGCAGCCGGGCTCCAGCTCGGGCTGGCATACCTGAAACTTCGCGACTACGCGTCGCTGCGCCGCTGCATGGAGAAGTACGGGCTTGACCCGTTCATGCGGGAAGTCCTGCGTGAGGCACCGCCTGAGACAATCAAGCCCTTCGCCGCTCAGTTGAAGCTCCCTGAGCGGGCGGCTGACCCCGAGATGCATATCAGGGAGCTCGGGGAGTTCATCCTCCTGAGCTCGTTCCTGCCGGCAGACAGGCGCGACAGGAAGAGGCTCGCAGCCGCGCACGTAAGGCTTGGCGCAGCGCTCTACGCCAGCCAGAAATACCCGCAAGCCATAAACGCCTGCCGCGAGGTCGTCACATCCTACTCGGACCAGCACGAAGCATCTCTTGAGGCGCGCTTCCTGCTCGGCCAGGCGCACTCCGTCATTGGCGAGTACCCCGCCGCTGCGACCAACTTCGAGGAGTGGCTGAAGCTCTACCCGTCGGACGCCTTCGCCCGCAGAGTGGCCAGGAACGTCATCCGCGACGCGCGCCGGCGCATCACGCGTGTCATCACCAGCAACCGCGGCTGGAGCTACTGGAGCAGCTACACCAAGAAGCTCAACCAGGTGCAGCGCTCGCTCGCCGTCGTCTATGTCGAGCTTGGCCGGCTTGACGATGCGCTCGCCCTGACGGATTCTGTCGTCGAGAAGCTGCGCATGGGCGCCGAGGGCAAGACGGCCGAGACCTACCTGCTGGCCCGCGTGGACCATCTCCACAAGCAGGAGCACTGGGCGTGCTTCTGGAAGGGATGCATCCTGACCATGCAGGGCGCATATCACAAAGCCGCGGCCTGCTTCGACCATGCCTACTCTCCACCCGTCGCCGACAGCAGCAGAGTGCCCCGCCTGCCCGGCGGCACCACAGAGGAGGAGCGCGCACGCCTCCTGCGGCAGATTGAGCGCGCCCTCGGTACGGACGAGGAGACTGCCGACCACAACACCCGCGTGAACATCATGCGCTTCGTGGTCCACCTCAAGCTCGGCAGCCGCGCCGAAGCGCTCAAGCACCTCGGTGCCGCCCTGGCCGACAACACCACTTTCTTCGGCCCATCCACGGCGGCTGTGGCGGAGATCCTCGCACTCGAGACGCTGCCGGAAGAGATACCCACCGCAGTCCAGAAGAACAAGCAGACCTATCACTACCTCGCCGGGGTCTTCCTCTTCGCCGAGGACCGCAAGGATGAGGCCCGGGCACTCCTGGTCCAGGCGGCGGCCAAGAAAGAGTGGTGGCCCTATTACCTCGCACGCATAGAGCTCGCCGCACTCGACGCCGGCGGCTCATTCTGAGAACGCTAACCCGCATTTCTCACAGCGCGGCCTCCGGCCGCAACCAAAGAAACAGGAACCACAGATTACACAGATTTTGTCTACAAAAGGATTCCAAAGCCGTGGGCTTCAGCCCACGGAAAATAGACTGAAACCACAGATTACACAGATTACACCGATAAAGAAAACAGAATACAGGATACAGAACACAGCGCGGCCTCATATCCCACCACGTAGAACAAATCATTTCCAATTTGTTTATAGCACTTCATGTTTGTATGTAACTGCTGAAGTTGGCTGCTGTTTA
>DAOVDS010000235.1 GCA_030669415.1 bacterium | reverse complement strand
TCTTGTAGGCGTCGTTCGTCAGAAGGTCGGGGATGGTCGCTATTCCTGTTAGCGCGCCAGTGGTGAGGTCTACCACAATGTATTCCGTCTGATATTCATACGCGCCGATATCGACAGTGTTCAGAATCCGCGGATTGCGGTCGAGGTCTTCGCTCCACGTTACATAGGCGTTGTTCCCCTTGTCAATACACGGCGAGCCGGACTGCAGATGATAGTCACTGTTCAGTGCATCGACAAACTGTGGGTCGAGATTGGTGCAGGAGTTCGCGTTCACCGAACCGGAGCCGCTTATATCACCGGCGCCGTTGTCGTAGTCGCAGTGGTTGAGGGTCGCCACGGACGCGCCGTCGAGGTAGAGCTGGTCGCCGTTCCCGCCCGCGGAGTTTCCCCACAGAATCGAGTTGTTGAACGTGGGCAGGGGGTCGTACGTACCGTCGCAGTCGAGCGCGCCCCCTCTGCTTGTCGCGGTGTTATCGGCAATCGTGCAGTTTGTGAAGGTTGGGTTGCCGTGGATAATCCAGACGGCGCCGCCCCTGTCCGTGGCGGAGTTGCCGGATATCAGGCAGTTTTTTATTTTAGGCTTGGATTGGCCGTCACAGGCAATGGCCGCGCCGCGATTTGCGGAATTGTCGGCTATCACGCAGGTAACAACAAGTACATCCGACTGGTTCCAACAGTAGATGCCGCCACCGCTGTCGCTTGCCGAGTTGTTTCTTATTGTACAGTTTTCAATCTTTGCATTTGCATATCCTTTGCACCAGACGGCGCCCCCGTCGTTTGCCGCCACGTTGTTTGTCAGTATGCAGTTGACAATTTTCGGAGAACTGTTTTCACAGTAAAGGGCACCGCCGTCATCAGCGCTGCCGTTTTGAATGGTAAAGCCTTCGACGATGGCGGCGTTTGTCTCACCAGAATGGAAGTAGAAGCCCCGACCTGAGCTTTCGCAGTCAATAATGCATGCAGAGGGCCCGTTTTCTGATTTGAGAACTATGCTTTCCCCCCAGAAGTCGAGGTCCTTGTTACCGAAACCCGTGTAAGTTCCGTCAGCGACGAGCACCGTATCGCCACTGTTTGCCGCATCTATCGCATTCTGGATTGTGGCGTAGTCCACAGGCACCCTGAGCGTAACGGGTATGTATTTATCATCATCGTCAGGGTGGGTGTCCATAGCGGCGAGTATAGCGGCAATCGGGCCCACGCACGAACACAGCGAGATGGGCGAAAGCAGAAGTGCCGCTGTCAGTAACAGAGTCAACGAGCGTCGCATGTTACACATCCTTATCGCGGCACAAATGCCGTGGCTTTTATTTCCCCGGGGTGGCGCAGCCACTTTTATGAGAGTCCCTGTGGGACAAACCCGGGGCTTGTCATTACTTGGCATCTTTTGCGCAGCGGAAGCCGAGCCGCGCGCTGGACATATCCGGCTTTGCGAGGAAGCGGTAGGTCGTCCTGGCGGCGGTCTGCGACCTGCAGCCCCAGTCGCCGCCGCGCACCGCGTAGCGCACGCCATCCTTGTCTTTGGAGGCTGTCCATTCGCAGACGTTTCCAGCCATATCGACCACGCCTGAAGATGACTTGTCCTTGGGGAACGAGCCCACCGGCTGGGGCTTCCCGGACTTGATATTGCACGCGTTGTGGACGTACTTTTCGCCCCACGGATACAGGCGGAGCGCGCCTTTTTCAAGTGCGGCCGCGACTTCCCATTCCTCCTCGGTAGGCAGGCGCTTGCCGGCCCAGGTAGCGTAAGCAGCGGCATCCTTGTGTGTCACGCCGGTCACGGGATAGTGCTGCTGCCCTCGCGGTACGAACCCGTTGGGCCAGTGCGAGGGCGGCTTGTGGCTGGTGACTTTGACAAACTTGGCGTACTCGGTGTTTGTCACCTCGTACTTGTCCAGGTAGAGCCCCTCAATCCTTACTGTTTTCTGAGGGTTCTGGTCCTTTGGGTCCGCGCTGCCGACTGTGAACGTTCCTGACCGCAGAAAAACCATTCCCGGCTCTGCGATGCGCAGCATGTCGGCATGTTTCTCGGCAGCGGCAGAGGCGATCTTGCGCTCCGTGCTCTTGCGCCACTTGCTCAGTATCTTTTTTGCCTCGTCAATTCTCTTTTCGGAGACAAGCCTGTCCACTTTTCTGATATCCTCTTCAAATTTCAGGAAGTCGCCGGCCCTTTCAGTTATCTGTTTGGCGCGTTTTCTCTGGTTTTCTTCTATTCTCATATCTGTGGTGTGCTTCTCAGACAGCTCCTTCGCGCGCCGGTAGCTGCCTGCGGCGAGCGCATCCTCGGCCAGCTTGAGCTCGCCGTCAACCCGTTCGTAAAGCTCCTGCTGCGCGAGCGCCTGGTTGTAGGCCTTTTCTTCCCTGGCGATTTCGTCAAGAATGCGCTGGGCCTCTTTCCTGACATCCTCAAGCCTGCTGTCAGCGAAAGGTGTTATTCTCCCCTTTGCTGAAATGAACTGCTTTTTCTTTCTGTCTTGCGCGGCAAGCTGCTTAGCCTTCTCGAAGCCTTCCCTTTCCTGTTTCTCCGCTTCCGTCTTGCGTCTCGCCGCCTCTGCCGCGCTCGCGGTTTTCTCCAAGTCTTCTCGTTTTCGCGCTATTCTCGAGAGGACCTCATTCGCCTGTGTGCGAATTGAATCAATCTTATCTTCGGCAAAGGGCAGCATCTTCTGCTGGGCCTCGTCCAGTTTCTCCTGCGATATCAGGGTTTCGGCATGGTCCTTGGCCTGGGCGAAATCTTCAAGCCTGTCCAGTTCCCTGGTGCTTCCCTTGCCGGCCTCTGAGACTTTCTTGACCATCCGGGTAACAGTCTCAGCAACCGGCAAGTGGCCGATGTCCTTCTCTATCTTGCCCAGTCTTTCGAGTATCTTCCTGCTTGCTGCGGCGGCTTCCTTGAACTGCCCTGCCTGGCGAAGCTGGCTGGCCTGCGCCAGAAGCTGCTCGAACAGGATTATCGCTTCCTGCACTACACGCGTGCGCTCTGCATCCACATCTTTCTGCGCACGGGTCTGCGAGTACTTTTCGGGGAAACGTGCGAGCACCTGAAGAGACTCGTAGAACTTCTGCTGTGGCAGGAGATTGTCAACCTGTTCCTTGAGCGCAGCGAACGTTGCCCCGGCTTCCTCTTCGAGGTCGGGCTCCTGGACAACAGGCGGTTCTTTCTCTTTCCAGGGCCCGGCCAGCACCAGGGCGAGGACACCGGCGGCCACGATGGCGACAATCAGGACAGCTATCCACCACCGGCCCCGCCGCGCCTCCTTGACCTCTGATGAAATCAGCGTCTTCTCCAGGTCGGTATCAGAGACGAGAATCACATCCTCATCTTCCCTCTCGCCCGCCAGAACGCCTTTCACTTTCTCGAGATCCTCGACCAGCTCGGTGGCGCTCGCGTGGCGTTCGGCCGGGTCCACGGACATCATCTTTCTTACCACACGGGCGACCGGAGGCGACACGTGAGGCGCAACCTCCTGTATGTCGGGGTAGGAGCCGGATACATGCGCATCGCGAATCTGGAAGGGCGTGTTGCCGCTGAAGGGAATCTTGTTTGTAAGCAGGAAGTAGAAGGTGATTCCCAGGGCGTAGACATCCGCGCGGGCATCAACCTTGCCATCGAACTGTTCCGGCGCCATGTAGTGGGGCGTGCCCATCAGCATTGACTTTGTGAAGCCTGTGATGTCTTTCTCAATTTCAAGGCTCTTGACCAGGCCGAAATCCGCGACCTTTACCTGGCCCTCCTTTGTTACCATGATGTTCCCGGGTTTGATGTCGCGGTGTATCATGCCCCTCTTGTGCGCCGCGCTCAGCCCCCTGGCGGCTTCGAGTATTATCCTCAGCGCGTCATCTTCGGACAGCGCACCATCACGCAGCATCTTGGAGTTGAGGTCTTCGCCATCCACGTACTGCATCATTATGTAGTGGCAGCCTGCGTGCTCACCTGTGGCATAGACCTGGACCACGTTGGGGTGCTCAAGCTGTGCCGCGGCGCGCGCTTCGCGCAGGAACATCTTTCTGTGGAGGTCGCCGACGAGGGCAAGAGACTGAATCTTTATCGCAACCAGCCTGTTGAGCGCCATGTCTTTGCCCTTGTAGACCGCGCCCATTCCGCCTTCGCCCAGCCTCTTGAGTATCTTGCAGCCCCGTATCTCCTTGCCGACAAACATGTCGTCTATTTTCCCCTTTTCCGCATCGTCGTCCACTACGGCGCCTTCGACGGATGCGGTATCGAGCTTGTCGGGCAGAACGAGCGCTCCACCGCAACTGAGGCATGTGTAGTTCTTCTTGGGCGAGTAGTTTTCCACATTGTACTGCTTTTCGCAGCTTTCGCACCGCAGTATCGCCCTGCCCTGGCTGTCGAGAATATTCCTGATTTGCTCAACATTGAGCGTGCCTCTGCTGGCAAGAAGCTGAGGCAGCCCGCCCTCGGCGCCCTGCCGACGACTGTCTTCCTGCTCCTCGAGCGCCTGCCATACGTCGGCACTTGAAGTGTGCCCCTCCTTGACGGCGGCAATGCCGAACTCGGCTTCCATTGCCACCTCCGGCGCCGAGTCCTCCTGCTCTTTCTTGTATTCATCGAGAAGCAGAAGGAGCTGGGACTGGGTTGCAAAGCCCTTTTCCAGCAGGAGCCCGGAGAAAGCCCTGCTGGTGTTTCGCTTGTCGTCAATGCAGCCGCGAAGCTGCCCTTCCGTGGCCAGCCCCTTGCTCAAGAGTGAATTGAATAAGAACTGCTCAATCCTGCTTTCTTCCACTCGTTACCTCCGCGCGTGCGCAAAAAAAGCGGTGCCAAGAGAGCGGGCTGAATTATAACATGAAATCAACCGGGTTCAACAACATTCAGGCATGTCCTACCGGCAGGTGTCCGCGACAGTTTCATAGGTAAAACTTCCCCTCCCTTGAGGGGAGGGGATTGAGGGGAGGGTGGTGCCGCAGGCACTTTTGTAAGAGTGGCTTCGCCACCCCCCTCACCCTGACCCTCTCCCCCCGGGGGGAGAGGGAACTAAACAGCAGCTAACTTCAGTAGTTACATACAAACGTGAAGTGCTCTAAACATCCGCGGGTTGATTTTCACCATGCCTTGCGGCATGGTGCTACGGAACGGTTCGGATGGGTTATTCATCTTTGCTCTGTTCGAGTTCCTTGCCCGAAACCGCGCCGTGTTTGAGCAGTAGCTGTCTCACCTTGGGATTTGCCATATCCAGCGGTGTTCTGCCCTTGTTGTCCGGTGCGTTTACGTCGGCTCCCGCAGAAATGAGAACCTGAGCTATTTTCAGACGTCCCCTGTTTGCAGCACGCCAGAGAGGGCTAAATCCATATCTGTCCCTTATGTTTACATTGGCTCCGGCTGAAGTGAGAACTTGAGCTATTTCCAGATAGCCTTCGCTTGCAGCCTGCCCGAGAGGGGTCTCTCCAGACCCGTCCCGTGCATCAACACAAGCACCTCGGGCGATAAGCAACTCAACTATGTCTTTGTTATTACCGCTTGCGGCACTATGTAGGGCGGTCTCTTTATAACTCCTGCGCTGCAGGTTCACGTCGGCACCACATTCAATCAGGAACTCCACCATGTCCTTATGCCCCCCTCCCGCCGCCGCGTGAAGCGGTGTGTTCCCTGAGCTGTTCTCCACCATGATGTCGGTGCCATCGGCCACCAGCTTCTTCAGACGCCAGAGGTTTCCACTTTCGGCTGCCTTGATCACCTCAGCACGCTGGGGGTCACTGTGCTCTCCTCCCTCCTCACGAAAAGCTTCGGCAATATCCCGACACCCTGCGTCAACTGCCATGTCCAAAGGTGTATATCCATTATGATTTCTGGCGTTAATATTTGCACCTTTGGAAACATAGAACTTGACCAACTCCGCATCTTCTCTCCAGCGTACCATGTGGTGCAACAGTGTTTCACCTGCATTGCATCTCGCATTGATGTTAGCGCCATTTGCCAGGAGGAGTTGGGCGATTTTCTTCCTTCTCTCGGTCCTGTCCGGGTTTTGGGACTTCAGCGCCACTTGTACGGCGTGGAGGGGAGTATCACCTCTCTCCGTTGTGACCTCAACGTCCGCCCCTTTGCTAATCAGGAGTTCCGCTATTTCGAGGTTGTCCTGTTGTGCTGCCAGAAAGAGGGCTGTTGCCCCGTCTTCATTTTTCGCATTCACCTCAACGCCTGCTGCAAGAAGGTTCTTGACGTCTTCAATGTCGCCATCTTCTACTGACTGAAACAAAAGAGACTGAAGTTCTTTAGCGCTTAAGCCGTCGTGCCTTTGGCCGCAGGCGGGGAGAAACAGGGCGATTGCCAGGATGCAGAGTGCGTTTCTCATCTCACTTCTATTATAGCACGATGTGCGGGCGAAAGCAAGTTTGAGAAGCCCCGCCGGTGCCACAGGCACTCTCTCTAATGTGGCTACGCCACCGGCGGGGCTTCAGAAGCAGTTCGCTTACCGGGCCGACTGGTGCAGGCGGTACTGCCGGAGCACAAGCAGCAAGGCTAATAGCAGGAGCAGGGGCAGCGCCCAGCCCAGGACTGACTCAGGCGAGGACTCACCCGTCAGCGCGCAGCCCTTTGACTTATTGCGCGGCGGGGCCACCACGGCAGGCGGGTTGCCGGTGAACGTGAACGAGTTTCCAGCACCAGGGGTCTCCACGTTGCCGACCGCATCAGAGGCGCGGGTGCGTACCGTGTAGTCCTCATCATGCTCCCAGGGCACCGCGCTCGTGTCAAGCGACCACGAGGTCAGCCCCGAAGCTGCGAGCCAGACCTCCGTAGCTGAAGTGAATTCGCCGCTGCCCGCGTCGTAGTACTTCGCACCGTCGAACAGCGATACTTCCACCTGCCCGACCGTGCTTCCGCCCGCGTCCGAAGCGGTGCCCTCAACAGTGTCAACCGAATCGAGTGACGCGCCGTTTCCGGGCTGCGCAACAACTGAGCTCGGCTCGGCGTGGTCGTCGCGTATCTGTGTCGAGTTGCTGCCGACGGCACCCGCGTCATCTACCATTACCCACACTGTCGCAAGAGTGCC
>DAOVDS010000200.1 GCA_030669415.1 bacterium | reverse complement strand
AGAAGCTCATCCCGCTGCTTGAGAAGATTGCCAAGGCCGGAAAACCCATCCTGGTAATCGCCGAGGATGTCGAGGGCGAGGCGCTGGCGACGCTGGTTGTAAACAAGCTTCGCGGCACCTTCTCCGCCGCCGCCGTCAAGGCGCCGGGCTACGGCGACAGGCGAAAAGCGATGATGGAGGATATTGCGATTCTCACCGGCGGGCGCGCGATATTCAAAGACCTGGGCATAGAGCTTGACTCGATTCAGATAAGCGACCTCGGGCGGGCGAAGAAGGTGACAATCACCTCCGAGAACACCACCATCGTCCAGGGCGCGGGCGCCAGGGCTGATGTCGATGCCCGCATAGCCCAGATACGCAACGAAATCGAAACGACCGACTCCGACTACGACCGCGAGAAGCTGCAGGAACGGCTTGCGAAGCTCGCGGGCGGCGTGGCGCAGATAATGGTCGGGGCCGCGACTGAAACGGAGATGAAGGAGCGCAAGGCCCGTATCGAGGATGCGCTGCACGCGACGCGCGCCGCGGTCGAGGAAGGCATACTCGCGGGCGGCGGCGTGGCGCTGGTAAGGGCATCCAAGGCGCTTGACAAGGTGGAAGCCGCAGGCGATGAGGCGGTCGGCGTGGATATAGTGCGAAGAGCCCTGACTGCCCCCATAAAGCAGATTGCGGTGAACGCGGGTTACGAGGGCCCTGTAGTGGTCAAGAAGGTTGCCAAGGGCAAGGGCAACTTCGGTTTCGACGCGGAGAAGGAGGTCTACTGCGACCTTGTCGAGGCAGGCATTATCGACCCGACGAAGGTGGTGCGCTACGCGCTGCAGAACGCTGCGAGCGCTGCCTCGCTGCTCCTTACCACGGACTGCCTGATAACGGATGCGCCCAGGGATGAAGAAGAAATGCCTGCCGGCATGCCGCCCGGCGGTATGGGTGGCATGGGTGGTATGGGAGGCATGGGTGGTATGGGAGGCATGGGCGGCATGGGCGGAATGTACTAAGCCGGCCTGCCTGAAGGTATAAGGGAAAAGCAAATAACACACGGGAGGAAGAGAAAATGGCGATAAAGCTCAAACCTCTGGATGATTACGTTGTAGTCAAGCCGGTGGAGGAAGAGGAGACATCGGAAGGCGGGATAGTCCTGCCTGATACCGCGAAGGAGAAGCCGCAGAAGGGTGAAGTCCTGGCGGTCGGACCCGGCAAGCTGCTTGCGAACGGCGACCGCAAACCGCCCGCAGTCAAGGCCGGCGACATGGTCCTCTTCGGCAAGTGGGGAGGAAACGACATCAAGATAGAAGGCGAAGAGCTCAAGATACTCAAGGAAAGCGACATTCTCGCCAAGTTCGACTAACAGACGCGGAGGTTTCAGATGGATGCCAAGCAGTTGATGTTTGACGAGGAGGCGCGCCGCAAGCTGCAGAACGGCGTGAAGCAGCTTGCCAGGGCGGTCAAGGTGACGCTGGGTCCCACGGGCCGTAACGTCGTCATTGAAAAGAGCTTCGGCTCGCCTACAATAACCAAGGACGGTGTCACCGTTTCCAAGGAAGTGGAGCTCGAGGACCCGTTCGAGAACATGGGCGCCAGGATGGTAAACGAGGTCGCATCGAAGACCTCGGACCAGGTCGGCGATGGCACCACGACGGCGACGGTGCTGGCGGAGGCGATTCTCGACGAGGGAATCAAGGTAATTGCCGCAGGCGCGAACCCGCAGGCGATAAGGCGCGGGCTCGAGAAGGCGGCCGCCGCCGCGGTAAGCCATATCGAGGGGATGTCCAAGGAGGTCAAGGGCAGAGAGGAAATCGCCCAGGTCGGCGCTGTAAGCGCGAATAATGACCCCTCCATCGGAGAGCTCCTCGCAGACGCGATGGAGAAGGTCGGCAACGACGGCGTCATCACTGTCGAAGAGGCGAAATCCACAGAGACCACGCTCGACGTGGTCGAGGGAATGCAGTTCGACAAGGGCTACATCTCGCCTTACTTCGCGACGAAGGCGCAGACCATGACTGCCGAGCTGGAAGACCCCTACATCCTCATCCACGAGAAGAAGCTCTCGAGCCTGCGTGACTTGCTGCCGCTGCTGGAGCGCGTGGCGCAGGCGGGCAAGCCGCTTCTTATCATTGCCGAGGATATCGAGGGCGAGGCACTGGCGGCGCTTGTGATAAACAAGCTGCGCGGCGTGCTCAACGTCTGCGCGGTCAAGGCCCCCGGGTTCGGCGACCGGCGCAAGGCGATGCTGGGCGACATAGCGGTCCTTACGGCAGGCGAGATGATAAGCGAGGACCTCGGCATAAAGCTCGAGAACCTCACGATTGAGAAGCTCGGACGCGCCAAGAGGGTCACGGTGGACAAGGACTCATGCACGATTGTCGAGGGCGCGGGCAAGCCGGCAGACATCCAGAAGCGCATAGGGCAGATAAAGAAGCAGAAGGAGCAGTCCACCTCGAGCTACGACAAGGAGAAGCTCGACGAGCGCCTGGCGAAGCTGGCAGGCGGTGTCGCCGTCATTAAGGTCGGCGCAGCCACCGAGGCGGAGATGAACAACCGCAAGGCGCTGCTCGAAGATGCGCTGCACGCCACCCGGGCCGCGGTTGCGGAAGGGATTGTCGCGGGCGGCGGGCTCGCGTGCCTCAAGTGCGTGGAAGCGCTTGACGAGGTGCGCAAGAAGCTGCGCGGCGACGAGAAGATTGGCGCAGACATACTGGCCAAGGCGCTCGAAGCGCCACTGCGCACAATCGCCGAGAACTCGGGCCAGGATGGCGCGGTGGTGGTCGAGGAAGTCAGGTCCCGGGGCAGGAACATCGCCTACAACGCAGCCAAGGGCGAGTATGAGGACATGTTCAAGGCTGGCGTGATTGACCCGGCCAAGGTTACCAGGATTGCCATCCAGAACGCGGTCTCGATTGGGGCGCTTATGCTGACCACTATGACTCTTATTACTGACATAAAGGACAAGGAAAAGGCGATAGAGGGAAGTATCAGGTAGCCACACTCTGCTCGAAATGACGTTTTGAAGTGGCAGCGCCATGGCTCGAGACTACTATGAGATACTCGGTGTCTCGCGGGACGCGTCGCAGGAAGAAGTCAAGTCTGCATACCGGAAGCTGGCCGTAGAGTGCCACCCCGACCGCTGCCCGGACGACAAGGAGGCGGAGGAACGGTTCAAGCAGGCTGCCGAGGCCTACGATGTGCTCCGGGACCCCGATAAACGCCGACGCTACGATATGTTCGGCCATGAGGGCGTCCGGGGCGCCGGGCCGCGCACATTTTCCACCTATGAAGACATCTTCGCCGCGTTCGGTGACGTATTCGGTACTGGCCTGGGCTCGATATTCGGGGACTTTTTCGGCGGCGGCTCCGGCCCGGCTACAAGGCGAACCCGAGGCGCAAGCCTGCGCTGCGAGGTCGATATCACCTTCGAGGAGGCGGCAGACGGCGTGGAGAAGATCATTCTTCTGCGGCGCGCGGAGCGCTGCGAAACCTGCGATGCCACCGGCGCGAAACCCGGCACCTCCCCGCGCACCTGCCCTGCATGCAACGGGCATGGCGAAGTGACTCGCTCACAGGGGTTCTTCACTGTCCGGTCTACCTGCCCCCAGTGCAGAGGCAGGGGCGAAATCGTTGACACACCGTGCTCCAAGTGCCGCGGAACAGGCCTGACAAGCCAGGAGCGCGAGATAACGGTGAAGATTCCCCCGGGCATCGAGGACAGCTCCCGGCTGCGCATTCCCGGCGAAGGGGAGCCGGGCGAGCACGGCGGACCGAACGGCGACCTCTACTGCTTCATAACACTCAAACAGCACCCGCTCTTCGAGCGCCGCGGCGATGATTTGCTCCTGGAGGTCCCTGTGTCTTTTACAGAAGCCGCTCTCGGCACACGCATCGAGGTGCCGACACTCCACGGGCTGCGGACAATGAAAGTCGCCCCCGGCACCCAGAGCGGCACTATACTCAGGCTGCGCAGCGAAGGGTTCCCGAACGTCCACGGCTACGGGCAGGGCGACCAGCTTGTCAAGATAGCTGTCGAAGTGCCCAAGAAGCTCTCGCGCGACCAGCAGAACCTGATAAAGAAGCTTGCAGAAGCCGGCGGCAAGCACGTAAGCCCCCGAAAGAAGGAGTATGCCCGCAAGCTCAAGAAGCACTATGGGGAGAATAAGCCCAGGCCCTGAACAGGGGATAGAGATTAAGTGCGCGAAGCGCAACAACTGTTTAGCCGCGGTCCCACAGGGACTCCTGAGGCCTGCGGCGCGGAAAGCCCAGCAGGGGAAAGAACATGAAAAGGGAACGTAAGAAGCGCCCGGTGCGCGTTCCTGTTTCAAGGCGTGAAAAAGAAAAAGCCAATGCCCGGAAAGCCGGCAAGCCCGGGAAAGAAGTGTCCGGGGCCGCCGGGAAACCCGCACCGGCGAATGCGGCGGACATCGAGAAGAAGGCGCAGGAGTATGACGAGCTGCTGGATACGCTCCAGCGCCTGAAAGCCGAGTACGCCAACTACCAGAAGCGCACCGAGCGTGAGCGCGGCGAATTCCGCGAGCAGTGCGTGCGCGAGATTCTCCTGAAGGTGCTGCCTGTCCTGGACAACATCGAGCGCGCAGTGGACGCGGCGAAACAGCATGGAGGCACCGAGGAGCTGCTGCCCGGGGTCGAGCTCATCCTGAAGCAATTTCGACAGGTGCTCGCTCTCGAGGGCGTCAGGCCCATCGAGAGCAAGGGGGAAAAGTTCAACCCCCGCTACCACGACGCGCTGCTGGTGCAGGAGACTGACGAGGTGCCCCCAGAGACTGTTATTTCGGAAGTGGAGCGCGGATACATGATAAGCGACAAGGTGCTGCGGGCGGCCAAAGTCTCTGTCAGCCGCAGACCCAAGGAACCACCCGAACGGGCAGAATAAAAAAACAGCCGTTTTTAGTTGAAATAACTCTGACCTTTGCTACCATCTGAGAACTGCATATGCCGACCTACGAGTATGAGTGTAAGAAGTGCGGTAAACGCTTTGAGCGTTACCAGTCGATAACTGCCAGGCCGCTGCGGAAATGCCCGGAGTGCGCGGGCAGGGTCAGGCGGATAATAGGCGCAGGTGGGGGAGTGATATTCAAGGGGTCCGGCTTCTACGAGACAGACTACAAGCGCAAGAAGGCCCCTCGCCCCGACAGCGTGCCGGAGACTGAGAGCCCCGCGAAAAGGGGCGATTCAACGAAGAAGAACAAGGCCGACGAGCCTTCGCAGTGATAAGGGAATCAGCGCTTTCCGGAGGGAGGAATTCGGATGGAGAACTTCAGCAGGGAGGACAGGGGAATTTTCCAGGGCATTAAAGTCCCCTTCTGCCTCAATGCGATTATCCTGGCATTTATGGCTTACGTGATTTTCATCGCTTTCGCCCACATACTCGGTTATCTCATGGACGACGACGTCGCCTACGAGAAAGTGGTGTACTCCACCACCAACATGGTCGTAAACAAGTTGCCTGCACTGGAGAGGCCAATCAATGAAATTGTCCTGACGTATTCCGACGCCAAATACGGCGACCTGGTGGATGCGTGGGTCACCTACCGGCACTCGCGCCCGCAGGTGGAAATGGAGTTCGAGGAGTTTGTCAAGCCCGAGTGGTGGAAGTACATCGTCTTTGCAGTATGGTTCCTGCTTATATGGTCCTTCTTCGCGGGTGCGATAAACCGGACCGCAGCCTACCGGATTGCGCGTGACGAGTCAATCACGCTCAAGGAGGGCCTCAACTTCGGGGCGCAGACCTGGGCAAACCACTTCCTCGCAATACTCTTCATTGCGATATTCATTGCAGCCGCGTTCTTCATCTGCGTGCTCGCAGCCCTGATACTCGACCAGATCCCCTATGTCGGCGAGCTGGTGCTGATAATTGCCTTCATATTCATACTCGTAGCCGCATTTCTCATTACCCTGCTCCTTGCCGGACTCCTGTTCGGCTTCAACATGATATCCTCGGCCATAGGTGTTGACAAGGTTGACTCGTTCGACGCCATCTCGCGTTCATACAGCTACGTCCTCGGAAGACCGTGGCAGACCCTGCTCTACACCTTTCTGCCGCTGCTCTTTGTTACGTTCTTCCTGTACTTCGGACGTATCTTCCAGGACGTGGCCCTAAAGACGCTCGCTGTGGGCATGGGCAATGACTTTGAGCCTATCCGCCAGTGTGTCACCCTGAGCGCCTCGTGGTCAGACCTCGGGAAGCTGGGCGACCTGGCATGGACCGAGAAACTGGCGGCCTACGTCATCAAGATATTCATCTGGCTTGCGCACCTCTTTGTCATCTCGACGGCAATCGCCTACTGGCTCTCGGCAAGAACCAAGGCGTACCTCCTGCTGAGAAAAGAGGTTGACGGCGACGAGGTGGAAGAGATGTACCTCGAAGAAGAGGAAGAGGCCCTCGATGCCGCGCCGCCGGAGCCGGCACCTGCGCCCGCACCGCTTGCCACAACTGAGGAAGAGAAACCCAAGCCGGAGAAGGCAGCGAAGAAGAAGCACACTGAAAAAGAGCTCTCCGGCCTCCACATGGATGAGCTTCGCGCTATCGGCGAGAAACTCGGTGTGACCGGCCGCTCGAAGAAGAAGATTATCGAGCGTATTCTCAAGGCCCAGGAGGAGAAGTAGCCCGCTTCGCGCGCAACCAATTAGCCAATAGGCAATAGCCAATAGGAAACAAGGAACTGAGTATTATTGGCTTTTGGCTGTTGGCTTTTTTTCTGGGGGTGCTATGAACCGACCTCTCACTTATGTACTTCTTGGCGTAATGGTGGTCTTCTTCGCCGCCGTGCTCTTCCTGGTGGTTTTGTCCCGGTTCACACAAGAGAGGCAAATCAAGGAAGACATCGAAAGCCACAAACAGCTTGTCAAAGAAACCAACGAAGAGCGCGCCCGCACCGAGCAGCTTGCCCAGGACCTGCTTGAACAGGAAAACAGGCTCCAGAAGAAGCTCGACGAGACCCAGGCCCTCCTGGCCGAGCTCATGAGGAAAAACGAACAGGAGCTCAAGGCGGTGCTTCTGCCCGCCCCGCCGGAGCCTGACGAAGCCGAAGTCGAAAAGCTCGCGAAGCTGCCTGTCGAGGAAATCGTAACACAACTGCACACAGCTATCGAGGATGGCGAAGGGACGAGGTTCCTGACCCTCGCCGCCGCACTCGGCAAAAACAGGGATGAAGCATTCACCTACCTTATGAAAGCCCTGTCTGAGACCAGCGATAACTCCCGGAAACACCATTGCCTCCTGATGCTCTCGATGCTCAAAGACCCGAGAACCCTGTCTCTCTTCCAGAACACTCTGCGCAGCGAGACAGACATACTGATTCGCCGGGCCGCCGCCAGCGCGCTTGGAGGTGTCCCGGATTCGTCTTCAGTGCCCATTCTCATTGACGTGCTGCGCACCGACAGGGACTGGCACGTAAGGAAGAACGCGGCCGCTGCGCTGGGCATCATAGGAGACACCCGCGCACTTGCACCGCTCAAACAAGTCTATCTGCACGAAGAAAACTCCATGCTGCGCAACTACGCGCTTGCCGCCTTTGCCCGTATCGCCGAGCCAGGCAATCCCGGAGAGGAACCCGGCATTGCACGGGAATCCGAGGATGAAGGCCACCGCCTTATCGCCGTCATAGGGCTCAAGAAAATCGCCACGCCCGAAGCAATTGCCACACTGCAAGACCTCGCCAACAGCCAGACAGGCAGACTCGCCGACGAGGCGCGCCACGCACTTGAAGAGCTCTCAAAAAAGAAGTAAGCCGCGGGTTTCAACCCGCGGATGGTACCGGAAGTGGTGAAAACTGAAGGAGAAATACGATGAAGAAGTGTTCTGCCATATTCACGCTGGTCATTCTTTTCGCCTTGTTGCTGAACTGCGGCCCGGCGCCCTTGACCGCCCAGGAACCCGTCAAGGTGGGCGAGAACGCAAAGAAGGCGGCGCAGTCGGTCAACGAGTTCGCCATTGACCTCTACGGCAAGCTCAAAGGAAAGAAAGGCAACCTCTTCCTTTCCCCTGCAAGCATCGAGACTGCGCTCGCCATGACTTACGCCGGCGCACGCGGCGAGACGGCTGCTGAAATGAAGAAGGTGCTCCACTTCACGCTCGATGACAAAGAACTCCATCCCGCCATGGGTAAACTGACAAAGCTCCTCTCCCAGAAGCAAAAGGGCTGCTCAGTGTCTATTGCGAATGCGCTGTGGGGA
>DAOVDS010000216.1 GCA_030669415.1 bacterium | reverse complement strand
GTCGAGACCATGGTTCTTGACCCCGATGGGAAAGAGGTACCGATAGGAGAATCCGGTGCACTGGTTATTACCAGGCCGTGGCCTGCAATGCTGCGTACAATCTGGGGTGACCCGGAGCGCATGCAGAAACAGTACTTCGATATGTATCCCGGCGTCTACTTTGCGGGCGACGGGTGCCGGATTGATGAGGAGGGTTTCCACTGGCTGCAGGGCCGCATCGATGACGTTATCAACATCTCCGGCCACCGCATGGGCACAGCAGAAGTGGAATCAGCCCTGGTTGACCACAAAACTGTCGCCGAGTCCGCTGTCGTTGGGTTCCCGCACGAAATCAAGGGACAGGGCATCTACGCCTATGTTACGCTCATCAAGAGCGTTGAACCAACGGATGAACTTAAGAAAGAGCTGGTCAAGCACGTGCGCAAGCTGATTGGCCCCATAGCGACGCCCGATTTCATCCATTTCACGGACTCGCTGCCAAAGACGCGCTCGGGCAAGATTATGCGCCGTATCCTGCGCAAGATAGCCGCAAATGAAGAAAGCTTCGGCGACACATCGACTTTAGCCGACCCGACGGTAGTTGAGCAGTTGATTGCAGGACACAAGGAAATGATAAATGGAGGATAGCAAAGCTTGACCCGCAACCGCGGCTCCCTTGGATTGTACATGGAATCAGGGAAACAGGGTTTTGCCACTTGCAACTGAAGAGGGAGTAAGGGCTGGATAATGAATGGTAGCGACAAATTGGATATGAGAACCATCAAGAACCACGGATGGAGAGTCACATTCGCCGGGCTTGGCGTCAACATGGCGCTGGGTATCCTCTACACCTGGAGTGTAATTAGCAAAGGCCTGCCCGACGACTGGACGGCAACGCAGAAGTCGTGGCCCTACTCGCTGGCGTGCTTCGTTTTCTGCCTGATTATGGTCCCTGCGGGACGTATGCAGGACAAGCTCGGGCCGCGCCTTGTGGCGAGCATAGGTGGCATTCTCGTTGGAGCAGGAATGATAATGGCCGGATTCTCGACTACCCCGATGGCATACATGGTGGGCTTCGGAGTGCTGGCTGGAGCAGGTATTGGCTTCGGCTACGCCGCGGCGACACCGCCGGCCGTAAAATGGTTCCCCTCGGCGAAGACAGGCCTGATTGCGGGGCTTGTCGTATCCGGTTTCGGACTTGCATCAGTCTACGCGGCACCACTGAGCAGGTTACTTATCGGCAATTTCGGACTTCCGACGACGATGAAGGCGTTAGGCATCGCTTTTATGATTGTCGTCGTCGGACTGGCCCAACTGCTTAAGACACCGCCTGCCGGGTACGTGCCGGAGGGCACAGACCAGGGCAAGAACGCCGTGAAAACACCCGGCAAGGAGGATTTCAAGCCCACAGAGATGCTCAGGACGTGGCAGTTCTATGTTTTGTGGTTCATGTACGCGTGCGGCGCGGGCGCCGGGTTAATGATTATCTCCAAGCTTGCCATCATCGCCGATAAACAGGCGGGGATTAAGTTAGGTTTCATACTCGTTGCGGCGCTGGCCATCGGTAACGGTGCAGGGCGCATCCTCGCGGGCATGCTCTCCGACAAGCTCGGCCGTCAGAAAACCATGTTCATCTGTTTCGTGCTCCAGGCAATTCTCGTCTTCGGGCTCTCCAGGACGACCGAGGGCAGCGTTCTGGCGGGGATGGTATCCCTCGCATTGATATCAGCGCTCGTCGGCGCTAACTACGGAGCCAACCTGTCCCTCTTTCCGTCAATTACCAAGGACTACTACGGACTGAAAAACTTCGGAGTGAATTACGGCCTGGTCTTCACCGCATGGGGCATCGGCGGACTGACACTGTCAATCCTGATGAGCCAGGTATACGATAAGTATCAGGTATTCACTTATGCGTATTACGTATCGGCGGGCCTGCTTGTCGCGGCCGCGGCGACGACTTTCATCGTGAAAGCGCCCCGTCACGAGGAAAAACTTGCGAAGGCGAAGCCGTGTTAAAAGTGTAAGTGGTAAGCGTGCTTTCCGCTTTGTAGAAAGCGTTTCGTGCAAAGAGGAAAGACGGCAGGAAGCCTACACGCCAATGCATCTCAGTCTTCCTGCCTCTTTCCCTTAAGAGCGCCGTCCGCTGCAGACTCAGTGGACTCAAGGATCACCATGTGGGGAGTACTCCCCGGTTTCTCAGCAATCTGTCTTCGTCAGGCACAAGGGCTTGACGAAGTCTCAGAAACAATTATACTGCTGTGGCCGAAGAAGTGAACTGGAGTTAGTGCTGTAAATTCTCAGGAGGCGTGACATGGTGAGGTACACGCTTTACGTGGGCATTGGAACGGGAGTGCTGAGTTTGCTTGTGGCTTTCATCTTCAGCCGCATCGTGCTGGGCAAGCCTCGCGGCACCGAGCTTATGCAGAAGATCAACCAGCAGGTCCAGAAAGGCGCGGCATCCTTTCTCAAAACTGAGTACAGAATCCTTGTCATCTTCATAGTACTGGTCGCGGCGTGTCTGTGGGTATTTATCGACTCGAGCATTGAGAACAACGAGGTTCCCGGAACAACTATATCTTTCATTGTCGGCGCCTTCTTTAGCATGCTTTCCGGCTGGATAGGCATGAAAGTCGCCACAAAGGCGGCCGCACCCACAACCGAAGCTGCTAAGAGCGGGCTCAATGCGGCTCTTGGCGTGGCGTTCAAGTCAGGCGCGGTCATGGGGCTGAGTGTAGTCGGTTTCGGACTGGCCGGGGTCTCGGCTGTCTATCTTATCTTCGGGGATATGCAGCTTGTATTCGGTTTCTCGCTGGGCGCATCTTCCATCGCGCTGTTCGCCCGCGTCGGTGGCGGTATATTCACTAAAGCAGCCGACGTTGGCGCGGACCTCGTGGGCAAGGTGGAGGCCGGCATACCCGAGGATGACCCCAGGAACCCGGGCGTTATAGCCGACAACGTGGGGGACAACGTGGGGGATGTGGCAGGCATGGGCGCGGACCTGTACGAATCCTACGTCGGCTCCATTATCGCGACAATGGCCGTGGGCGCGTACTACAGCCAGAAAGCCCTGAACGCGCCTGCCGTCCTGCTGCCCATACTGGTTGCGGGAGCGGGGATAGTATGCTCAATTATCGGCACGCTTATAGTACGAGCAAAGAAAGAGGAGAAAGTACGGTCGGCGCTGTTCAACGGCCTGCTGCTGGCGAGCATCCTCTTCGTGGGCTGCACCGCCGCAGTCATCCACTTCACTGATGTGAACATAACAGACCAGCAGACCGGCGAGATACTGTTCGGTAAGTGGAGCATCTTCGTTAGTATCATCATCGGCCTGGCCCTGGGACTTGCAATCGGCAAGCTGACCGAGATTTACACTTCCGAACACAGGGGCTTTGTCAAGTTCATTGCGAGGCAGTCGCAGACGGGAGCGGGGACGAATCTCATAGCCGGGCTGGCGGTCGGCATGCAGTCTGTGGCGGCGCCGCTTGTGCTGATTGCCGCCGCGGTCTACGCCTCTTACCATATTGCGGGTCTCTATGGCGCCGCGATAAGTGCCGTGGGCATGCTCTCGACGCTGGGTATCTCGCTTGCGACCGACGCCTACGGCCCCGTGGCGGATAACGCGGGCGGACTGGCGGAGATGTCAGGCTGTGAGCCGAGCGTGCGAGACACGACGGACACGCTGGATGCGGTCGGAAACTCCACCGCCGCCATAGGCAAGGGCTTTGCCATAGGCTCGGCCGCGCTTACCGCGCTGGCGCTCTTTCAGACATACGCGCAGCAGGCTGGTATCACAGGCGCTACGGGTCTTGACATCCTGTCGCCGGAGGTCATGGCGGGGCTGTTCATAGGTGTCATGCTGCCGTTCCTGTTCTCCTCGATGACTATGAAGGCTGTGGGGCGTGCGGCGAGCAGTCTCGTTGACGAGGTGCGCAGGCAGTGGAAGGAGATACCGGGCCTTATGGAGGGCAAGGCGGAGCCTGACAGCGAGACCTGCGTCTTGATGACGACGAAGGCGGCGATACGCGAGATGGTGCTGCCGAGCCTGCTGGCGATTCTCTCGCCCATAGCGATAGGAATGCTGCTTGGCACAGCCGCGCTGGGAGGCTTGCTGGCCGGTGCCCTCCTGAGTGGAGTGGTGCTGGCCATCATGATGGCCAATGCCGGCGGCGCCTGGGACAACGCCAAGAAGTACATCGAAAAAGGCCACTTCGGCGGCAAGGGCTCGGACGCGCACAAGGCGGCCGTCGTCGGCGATACTGTCGGCGACCCGTTCAAGGACACATGCGGCCCGTCACTTAACGTCCTCATAAAGCTGATGGCGATTGTCTCCCTCGTGTTCATACCGGTCTTCAAGTCTGTGCGCCCGACGGAAACGGAAGTCTCGCGGGCCCCGGCCCTCGAGAGGCGCCTTGAAGTCGGCCGGGTGGCGCAGCCGCTCCTGAAAGAGCGCCGTGAGGCACCCGCCGACGCGCAAGAGTCCGAAGGCCAGATGCTGCAGGCACAACTGAGAGGCGCACGATAGAAGATGGCACAGCGGCGTAAGAAAGACAAGGCGGCTCCACCTGAGGACCCTGTGCGGCTCGCTGCACAGCTCTGTGCACAAATAGCCGACGACAAGAAAGCGGCTGACATTGTCCTGCTCGAGGTCAGGGAGATATTCAGCATTGCCGATTATTTCGTCATCTGCACGGTAAACAGCAAGCCGCAGGCCAGAGCCATAGCGGACGGGATAGACAGGCGACTCAAAGACGAAGGCTTTGGGCACCTGGGCATTGAAGGTCGCGAAGATGCCTCGTGGGTGCTGCTTGACTTCGGCAGCGTGGTTGTGCACATATTCATGCCGGAAACGCGCGAGTACTACCAGATAGAGATGCTCTGGGGAGATGCGCCCCGGCTGGATTGGGCGGCGCGCGGAGCTGGTGAACAGGCGAACAGGAATCAGGGGAGAACCACGGATTTCAGGTAGAATACAGAACACAGAAGACAGAATACAGGGTGAACACGGATGCGCTTTGCGCATCAATTTCCATTCTGTGTCCTGTATTCTCCATTCTGTATTCTTTCCCCGCTCGCCTGCGGTCTGCTATTCTACTTCTCCTCCTGCTTGTGGAAGTAGTAGTTGGCCTTGTCCCAGACGAGACTCTCTTTGTTTTCCTTCCACCACTTCGCCACGTAGGATGCGAAAGCTCTTAGCGTCTCAGGGTCATCCGCCATGGCGACGGCCTCGCCCTTGAGCGAAAGAGCCAGGTCAACGCATCTCTTCAGGTATTTCTCCTGCGTGCATGAAGTATATGAAAGCACCGCGTCCATGAACTCGACAGGGTATTCCGCACAACTGTCGAAGTAAATCTGTTTGAGGAAGTACTCCCTGTTGTCCATCTCGCCCATGACTCTTATCAGCTCTTCGACTGCTACCTGCACGGCAGACCTGCGTACACACCTGATGAATGCCTCCTTGGCGACCACCGGTATCGGGGGAGTGCCCAGGTCCGGGCCGTAGTCAGCATACAGGTCTTCCTCTGTCCAGCGCACAGTGTCGTTCAGTACCGTGATGATTGCAGGCAGGGCCTGGGGCGCTTCCGTCGCCGCAATTGCCGCAAGAGTGCTCTTGAGCTGCTCGCCCGTCTGTTTCGCGACAAGCTCCTCGAGGTGGCGCACAGCGCAGGCCCCGAGCCTCTGAAACTTCTTCGCAGCCTCAGGGGGGGACCATTTCCTGTAGGTCGGCGTTGTCAGCTTCTGTTTCTGCAGTTCTTCGAGGGCCGCATCTATCTCGGCCTGGCCACCGTTTTTCAGATAGGCATCCACGAAAGGCTTCGCCCTGTCCGGCTGCTCCAGCCTGCGAAGATATATGTTTGCGAGAGACAGGTTCACCTCTTTTGAAAAGGGGCTCTTCTTGTGCACAACCAGAAGATGCCTAACCGCCTCCTTGTACTGCTTCTTGTTGCGGTAGGTATTCGCCAGCGCCATGTGTATCTGGGCATCTTCAGGGCGGGCCCTAACTGCCCCGAGGTACTGCTTGAGCGCTTCATCCAGCCTGCTCTGCTTCTCATAAATGAGGCCGAGGTTGAAACCCGCCTTCGGGTCGCCGGAGCGCGCCGCCACCTGTTCATAGTGTTCAATAGCTTCCATGTGCTTGCCCAGCCTGTCTTCCACGTAGGCCATGTTGAATAACAGGTTCTCATCTTGCGGGCTGCGCTTCAGGGCCGCTTCATAGCGTTTGAGCGCCTCCTCATGTTTCTCCAACCTGGTCAGTGCATGCGCCTCAAAACGCCGGGAGTCGAGGTCTTCCGGCCTGGCTTGTAACGCTTTCCTGAAATGCACCAGGGCTCGCTCAAGCTCGTCCTTTGCCGCACAGAGCAGGCCGAGGTTGAAATGCGCCTCGAAGTCCTCCGCATCTTCCACAAGCATCTTCTCGTATGCCGCAATCCTCTCATCCGCGGTCATTGGCTGCGCAATCGACCCAGCCGCCTTCTTCCACTGCCAGCCCGTCCAGAGACCTGACAAGCCCACGAGCACCAGGAACACGGCGGCAGGTTTGTGGAGGCGGGAGGTAAGCCACATCAGCTTTCCACCCTTCCTCTGCTCGGCCGCCTTGCGAATCAGCGTCACGCCTCCCGAAGCAACGGCACCGATGCCGGAAAGGGTTATCGCCTGGCCCAGGCCTATGAAGAATATTATCAGAAAGGCCTTAAGGTACTCCTGGTAGGCAATAAACAGGGTAGCGGCATAGCTGGAAGTTATGCACGGGATTATCCCCGTCGCCAGCGCCACCTTCCACATTAGTGGAAGTCTTGACTTCGTACTCCCCGCCTTTGCAATAGTCTCTTCAACAGACTTCTCCTCTTCCCTGCCCTCCTGCTGCCATTTGTACGGCTTAAAGAAGAAGAGCATGTACACGCCGATAATCAGCACCAGCAGGCCAGACAACAGCGTCACATAGATTACCGCCATGTTCTGTACCGTGGTCGTGAGCAACTGGCCTGCAAGAAGTATGATAATTGCAACCAGTATTGAGGTCGAAATGGTGTGAACAAGGGTGATTAGCAGAGAAAGCGCTATTGCATCCTGAACGCGAGCGTGAGTCCCTGCCACGTAACCGAGAATGACACCCTTGCCATGGCCGGGAAGCATCACGTGAATAAGCCCCACTACAATGCCTATCAACACAAGCCAGACCCAATGGCCTATGCCTTCTGCTTTTATCGCCTTCTCAACCTCTTTCATTGCGAAATCGGTCAGCCACTTGTATGCCCTCTGCTGGAAAGTCTTGGTTGCAGCGGACATAACTGTGCCCGCCTTTGCCTGCTTGGATGTCTGACCGGAGTCTTTCGTCAGCATAATGTCATTGGCGGCAAACGGTTCCAGTGATGACCCGACATCCTTGTAGCCGAACTCTATGAAAAACTGCCTGTCGAGCGTCATCTCCATAAACAGGTGGTCAGGCAGCTCCCTGTCAAGGTACTGCCAGATAGGAGTTATGGGGTAGACATTAAGGTTGTCGAGTTCCTTGCTGATGCTGAGGTTCACATCATTTATTATCTGCGGCTCCTCGTTGCGGAAATTGTCGTTGACATACTCGATTCTGACCCGGTACAGCGATTCATCAAGCGGTATCTCGGCTTCCATGTAGGTCGAGAACGGCCTGCGGTCCACATCGCCGACCATGCCGAAGACCTCCGCCTTCGTC
>DAOVDS010000281.1 GCA_030669415.1 bacterium | reverse complement strand
GGATGTAATGACCCCTGAAAAATATGCTAACTACTTAGGAGCCAAACTCGCTAACTCGCGAGTGGTGGTTGTCCCTCAGGCTACCCACTTCGTCTTCGCTGAGAAGCCAGAAGCGGTCAACAAAGCTATAGAGGACTTCATAGAGAGGATATCTTCCTAGACTCGTTTGGCATTGGACGTGGAGTCTCTACAGACCGCGAGTCGGACAGGTGCCGAAGCGCTGATGTGCAGTCCACTTGGTATGCACAACCGTTGAAGACTAATCAGAAGGAGGAAATCGGAGGTTGAAAAAGGATGTATACTGAACCCATGAAGCACATGAACTTTGCACAGGTGCTTGAAATGCGTGGCGCGGAGCCAACGAGCGGGAAAAGGATATTCATGATGTATCGAGACGATGATGAGAACATTCATAGTATCACGTATGCAGAGTTTTACCGAACTTCACTGTTGTATGGCAATATGCTGCGGCAAATGCGGGACAACAAAGGTGTCAAACCGACTGAAAGGTTTCATGTGGGCGTTTACATGCAGAATACACCTGAATTTTTTTATATACTCGGTGGTTGCGCTTTTGCGAGTGGCGTCCTGGTGGGCATAAATAATGCCCAAATCGGCGAAAGGCTGGCTGTCGACATAAACAGGATGGCAGTTGATGTGTTGTTCGTGGACGATGCAATTCATAAAAACGGTGGGACGTTCCTGGAAAAGGTTTTGGAGGCCAGGGAGAAATATGTGTTCGACAAAGTGGACGAGCGTGATATTGTGGTGGTTTCAGATAAGCATAGCAAGCTTCCGCACGGAATTTCGACAATTGGTGCTAAGGTAGATGAGTATGCGGAGAAGCCCAGCTCTTTCCAACCTTATGGATTCAACGAGGACGCAACAGGGCTCATAATATTTACATCAGGTACCACGGGCGCGCCCAAAGGAATAGAGGTCTCGTGGAAAAAACTGGTTGATGTGGGCATAAACGCTACGCGTATACTTAACTATACAGAAAACGATGTGGGATACGTTTGTATGCTCCTGAACCATTCGAATTCTGTTTATCTGAACATTATGCCGGCATTGCTAAACGGTGCCAGAATCGGATTGCGGCGAAAATTCAGTGCCACCAGATTTGTGAAGGATTTGGAAGATTATCGTGCTACGGTATGGAACTGTGTAGGCGACCCCGTCCAATACGTACTAAATGTCGTCGGCGATAGAGATCATTCTCATCTGCCATTGCGCATCGTCATCAGTACAGGCACGCCACCCGACAACCGCGACAACTTCAGCGGAATATTCGGTCTAACTGAGTTTAAGGAAGTCTACGGTTCCACTGAATCTGGCGCGATTACCCAGATTACGCAAGATTCACCAAGGTATACGGTGGGCAAGTTGTTGAAAGACATCAAAGTCGTGGCTGAGGACGATCCTGACAGGGAATGCGCCCTGGCCATGGTGGCAGAAAACGATAGGATAGTGAACTTCGAAGATGCTGTCGGCGAGATAGTCGTGAGCCAATCGTCGCTCGGCGACTCGAAGTTCACAGGATACTACAAGATGCCTGAAGAAAGCATGAAGCGGACTGACCACAACAACTATTTTCATATGGGAGATTTGGGGGCAATTGTTGAAGGTACTGGCGGGGCGAAGTATCTGATATTTCTGGGTAGAACCGGCGATTGGATCAGGTGCAAAGGTGAGAACTGGGTAGCCATTGATGTGGAAAACATCATTGCACGATACGAAGGCATATCTCTTGCTGCCGTCATTGGCATTCCGCAGTCAACGGGTAGGGAAGACGACGCTATGTACATTATCGAGACTGCCGAACCTGAAGAGTTCGATGTCAAGGTGTTCTATGAGTATTGTGCAAAAGAACTTCCGCATTATGCTTTGCCGCGGTTTATAAGGGTAGTGAGGTCATTGCCTCAAACAGACACTTTGAAGACGCAGAGAGAGTCGCTGAGGCGTGAGCATTTCGCGAGATCGCCGGAGACAGACGCGACGAACGAAGACCTACTTTTCGAACTAGTGGGTGGCGAGCTGCGAAGGTTTACTGCTGTGGACTACTATAAGGAGCTCGCGAAATACAGGGATCCTACGGCACGGGATAGACTGGTAGTCTCTACTAGAAACCCACGAATATTTCAAGAAGTGAGCAGGGAGGTGAAAAGATGAGAGCTGCAAGATGGTATGGCCGAGGGGATGTGCGCATTTGCGACGTACCTGAACCACAGGTGATACCAGGCCATGTAAAAATAGAAGTGAAATGGTGTGGCATTTGTGGTAGTGATGTTGCGGAGTATCTCAAAGGACCTATGTTCATGCCCGCAGGCGTGCATCCAGTTACGGGTTGTGCCCCGCCCATTACCGTGGGGCATGAGTTCAGCGGCGTAATTGTGGAACTCGGGGATGACGTCAGCGATTTTGCAGTCGGCGATAGGGTTGTGGTTGACCCCTATGCAATCTGCGGTGAATGCTTCTGGTGCCGGCGAAAGGAAGGTGGAAGTCTCTGTGAACGGTTGAACATCATAGGATTCTTCAGCGATGGTGGTTTTGCGAAATATGTGGTTGTACCCGCAAAACAGGTTTATCGTATAGGCGATTTAAGTTTCGATGTTGCTGCGCTTACACAACTCACAGTACTGGGTGTGCACATAACGAGATCCGCGATGCTTAAGGCTGATGAAACCGCACTCATCATAGGCGCAGGTCCTATCGGGCTCGCGAATCTGCAGGCAGCAAAGAATATGGGTGCTAAGGTCATAATAGCCGAGCTTTCGGAAGCCAGGAGGAGGGTCGCGCGGGAATTCAAGGCTGACATGGTGCTCGATCCTCGTAAGGACGATATCGCGGAAGCTGTTTTGAATGAGACAGAGGGTCGAGGTGCAGATATTGCGTTGGAATGTGTAGGCAACGAATCTACGATGCATACGTGTTTTGAGTTGACACGAAAAGGAGGCAGCATAGTCGCCATAGGGTTTTCAGAAGCATTATTCCCCACGAAGGTCAACGATCTGATAAAGACCAAGAGAAAGGTAATAGGCACATTAGGCTACGGGGATGAGTTCGGCGCTACGGTAGAATTGCTGCAGAAGACAGAGCATACGGCAAGAGAGATGATCACTGCGAGAATACAATTGGAGGATATCGTTGACAAAGGTTACGAAGAACTCGTGGAACATAAGGACAAACATATCAAGATCTTGGTGAAGCCTGAGTAGTCCTGAAACCAGGGCTGTAGCGCAGAGAGAATTGAAGGCGTCGGTATCACACCTCCTTTATCCGCCGGTATTTCTCCTCGGTAGTTAGACCTCTGAATCCAGTGTCTAACTTCCCTCCAGAAACTGATTAACTTGTTCTAGCGTCGATAATTGTTCGTCGTTCCTGATCAGTCGCATGTTCCAATCATAAAAGAGCTGCCCTATTTTCACAGGCCGATCTTGCCGTAGAAATCATATCTTCCTCCAGGCTCATCTTGTATTGGAGGAGGCCGCATGGTCTGGCCAGCCAGCTTGAGCTTCTGACTACTACTCCATTGCCACCGCCGGCCGCTTCCCGACGACTCCAGATGCAGGACCCCCCTTTTCACCAGCTCGCCAATTCGCCTCTGGACTATGTCAATGTTGAAGCCTAACTTCTCGGAAACCCGGCGGGCCAGTTCGGTCTCGCCGTCGCAGCGGTTAAGGGTGGTGGCTGCCCCCATCGCGCCCAGTCTCTCTATGAAATCCCCCTGAAGCAAGGCCCACACGAAACGTTCTCTCTCTTGCCCTTCGACCATATCGGCGCATTCGACATCGCCGCCTTTGGCCCTGCGCCGTATATCGCCCCAGGCGCTTTCTATGGCCTCATCATAGCCAGCCATGGCTTCTCTTATCGTCTCTCTGCTCACGGTCGCTGTCTCGGTGATGGGCTCGTTAGCATTGTAGCGCGTCCAGTTTCGGCTGAGGATGCGAACTCCATAGTCCTTAGCTCTCTCGTATAGTTCAGTGCCCGGAAGCGGGCACAACATATGGAAGCCGTACTTGGCGCCATATCTGTGGTAAAGCTCGTCGGCAAGGGTCATAGACTTATGAACCGTATCCCCGTTTTCTCCGGGCAGGCCCAGAATGAAAGAGTTGAACACCCCGATTCCGGCCTCGGACGCTGTCTGCACCCCTCGCCGCACCTCATCGAGCGTGGTGCCTTTTCTGATGGTCTTCAGGATACCCTCATCGGCCGACTCGACGCCGAACAGCATCCATTCGCAGCCGGCCCGTTTCATTGTCTGAACCAGGTCTTTGCTTACCCTATCCACGCGGGCAAAGGCGCTCCATTTTACCTTCAGATTACGCCTGAGCATTTCCTCGCACACTGCCCGGGCGTGGCGATGGTCGAGGGTAAAGGTGTCATCGACAATGTTGATTCTGGTGGGCCCGAAATCGAGCTGGATTTGCTCAATCTCATCCACCACGAGCCCGGGGTTGCGAAAGCGGACCTTGGCACCAAACATCCGGGACCCTGAGCAGAAGATGCAGCTAAAGGGACAGCCGCGGCTCGTTATTACGGTGCACGGGGCGCCCAAGGCACGGTACTTGGCCATGGGCAGCAACTCGCGTGCCGGCAAGGGGAGCTGGTCAAGGTCCTCGATGCGACCTTGGGGCGATGTCTTTGCCACCACACGTTCATCAGCAAAAGCAAGCCCTGGCACCTGACGGATGTCTTGCCCTCCTTCGACCGCCTTGACTAACTCGACCAGGGTTCTCTCTCCCTCGCCGATGACTATGGCATCGATCCACGGCGACCGGAGCAGTGTCTCCTCCAGGGCGAAGGTAACGTGAGGACCGCCGATAACAGTGAAGATCCGTGGGTCGAAGCCTTTACAGACCTTGAGCATCCTCCTGGCAATGGGATAGTTCAGGGTAACGCAGGTGACACCGACAAGGCAGGGCCGGTACTCTTCCAGTTCTCGCCTCAGCTTCTCTGGACGGTAGCGGGTCACCAGGAAGTCCAGAACCTTGACCTCAAAGCCCTGTCGAAGCAAGGCACTGGCTAAGTAACCTAATGAGAGTGGAGGGAGCGGGCTCTCCTCCAGAGGGTGTGGCGTGCTCAAGAGCAATACTCGCATAGCTATTAGCCAACAACGAACCACCCCACACGCGCGATCATCTTGAATTGGGCGTGATGAGTATAGCTCTTGTTACGTGGCGAAATCAACTGTAGGAACTCACGGTCTCCCACTGTTAGTTCCAGCAGGTGGTGTCCAGCTGTCATCCTGAGTGAGGCTATCCGGTTGCAAGGCCTACGTCGACGAAGGGTGTGCGGCCAACACCTCACCCGTGGGGCGGAGATGGGCAAAAGACGGCCGGCAGGCGCCATCAATCAGGGGCGACGCGCCAGGTTGGACGAGGTTATATGTTTTTGTGATTTTATGCTATAAAGTCGGATGCAGGAGGTGAGCATGACCAAAGGGACGAGGATAACTGTTGATCTGGGAAGCAAAGAACTTCTCAAGGCGGTGAAGTTTGCCTCTGTTGAGGAGGGTAAATCGATTCGGGAAGTTGTCATCCAGGCGCTGGAGCAGTGGCTTGAGGGAAAGAAAGGCTCGGGACAGAAAGATTTCCAGGCCATGATGAAAGC
>DAOVDS010000408.1 GCA_030669415.1 bacterium | reverse complement strand
TCCAATATACTCCGTTTTTGGTGGTAGGCGGTGTCACATATGGGGATAGGAGGAAAGGCCGGCTCTACGTGGGGAGGGGGTGGCGGGTCGGGACGAGTATCGTCAAGAACTTCTCTGAGAAGAGGAAGTGCCGACTTGGCTTTCAGATGGCCGAGTGCAATCAGTATCGTTTTCTGCATGCTTTGGTCTAAGTGCTGGTATATTCCAACAAGCAATCGAACCAGTCCGGAAGTTTCTGCTGATTTCTGATTGAATGCGTATATCACCTTTAGAGCACGATAGCTGATTTCCCAATCAGGGTCGAGCAGCTTCTCGACAATGATTTCTGGCGCCTGCCACGCCAGTTTTGCCACAGACCCTGCGACCTGTGTGTGGCCCTCGTTGCTATCCAGAGCCATGAGTTCCTGAAAAGCCGCTTCAACAATCTCCTTTTCCTTCTCACTACCTTTAGAATATTTTCTGAGATGCATGGTAGTCTCGTGGCGCTTCCTGCGTTTGTAAGTGGTACTTTCATCAGAAGTGAGCCAGTAGCAAACTACTGCCAAAACGGTCAGACCAAGGATTGCGACGAAGTACCTATTCTTCATCTGCCTCTCCATCTGTTATGAGCAAGATGAACACCATCTTAATGGCAATAGAGTATAACACAGAATGTCGGTCTATGCAAAGAGATGGATACTGCTTGAAGCATGTCCCCGTAATGCACAGTGTCGAGAAAGGCAGCTATTCTTCAAAGAACTTCTTCAGCCCTGTCTTGTCTTTGCGCAGTCTCTCCACCTGTTCAGGAGTGAGGGGACTGCGTTGAAGTAACTTGGCCATCTCGTTTTCGTGTGAGCGCCGGAGCTTGATTGCCTCAGCGTCGAGGGGCTCGCCGCTGAACTGGTCAACAGGCTGCTTCTTTTTCTTCGCCTTCTCATCCGGGTACAGGCACGGTTTTTCTTCCCGCCAGCGAAGGAAGTCCTTGTTGGCGCTCCACCATCCTTTCCAGGATTCTATCCCCTGTTCCCATTTCTTCTCTGAGGGCTCAAGCACCGAAACACTCGGCTTTCTTCCAGTCAGATAAGCGAGGCGGCCATGAACCCTGAAACGAACGAGGATATCTTCGTCGCCAAGCAGAAAGATGTAGACCGGGATAAGCCCGCGCTCACGTACATCCCCCCCGGCGCGAAGCGCCTCGTAGCGCTCGTATGGCTCGCTCGCCACCATGGCCCGCTCAAGCGCTTCCAGTGCACTCCTGTCGCCCAGACGAACCAGCGCCGCGGTGGCGAATGCGCGCACCAGCGTGCTCTTGTCTGTCAGAGCGCCCTTCAGGTCATTGGCAGCAGCCTTGATGTGCATTTCGCCCAATACCCACGCGGCACTTGCGCGTGCATGCTCATACGGATTCGCAAGCATCTCGACAACCGCCGGGCCTGCTTCCCTGTTGCCCAGCTTCGCAATAACCCGTGCAGCTTTCCAGCAGAGACAGTTCTCTGTCCTGACAAGCAGCAGGTGATAGGAGCCAAGCAAGTCCCGGGAATCTCTTTTCCATAAACTCCGGACATCACACGAACTCGCCAACAGCTCAACAAGCGGCAGTGCCGCCCGCTTATCTGTGATTTTCTCAAGGGCATCGACGACAAATCCCCTGGCAGTTTCGTCCGGGTGCCTGAGTGCTTCAATCAACGCCTTGATAGCTTTCTCATCAGGCTTGTCGGCAAGGGCGGAAGCCGCGTTGGAGACTACACGCCAGTCGTCATGCTTTAGCGCCTCAATGAGTGTCTTACGTGCCTCCTTGCCTTTAAGAGCACCAATTACCGCCGCCGCTTCCCGGCGGATATTCTTGTTGGGGTCCTTCAGCAGTTTCTTGAACATACTCAAATCAGCTTCAGTCGTAATCTTTTTCAAAGCGTGGCAGTATTCGGAACGCATGAAGCAACCCAGAAGACCTTCCTCCGGCTCGCTGCGTATTGCCTCGATGAGCGGCAGCAGCGCCTTTCTGCTCATGGTATCGCCGAGAGCATAACCGGCCATGCCTCTGACCTGAAGGTTGGTGTCTTTGAGCAGCAGTATGAGTTCGTTTACAGATTCATCGCCTGCTATTTCGCCGAGCGCACGGGTTGCTTCCACGCGACAGTTCTGCTCTAACGTACTGTCTTTGGCAATTCCCGCCACCTGGCGCACTACCCCGGCTGCCTTCAGCTTGCTTATGTTGAACGAGACTGCCATACGAACATCCTTGGACTTGTCTCTGAGAAGTGGCACTATTCTCGGAGCCAACTCGGTGGCGCCTGCTTCGCAGAAGGCATTTACCGCAGCTTCTCTTACGGAAGCGCTTTTGTGCGTAAGAAGGTTCACAAGCAGTTTGCGCTTCTCGGAGTTTCGCGCCACTTGTCCGAGTATGGATGCGCCGCTGGAACGGCATCCGGGAACCGGGCTCTCAAGAAGCCTGAGCAGAGGTGGGATGTCCTCAAGCTTGGCTAACTTGTTTCCCGTAGCACGTATGTAGCGCGCTCCAATCTCCGCCGCCAGCACGAAGAAGCACCCTGTCCAGAACTCCCCGTATTCCTTACTCCACGGGTCATCAACATTGTAGGTGCCCT
>DAOVDS010000110.1 GCA_030669415.1 bacterium | reverse complement strand
CGAGGTTGACGTGTGCAAAAGCTGTTCTTTGGGAAGAGGCAAAAGGAAAATATCTCCTTATCTCCCCAATCTCCATATCTCCCTTCTTACACAGGAGTTATTTGTTGAAAACTCGACGTAAGTCCTTGGCACGTAAGGGATGCATCTTACAGATGCTCTGCACGGGTCTTGAGGAAAGCAGTCTGCCGGTTCCGTACTTGACAGGGAAGAACAGCGGGGTTAGGATTGCAGCAACCATGAAGGAGAAAGAACTCAAAGCACAGGGCTTTACACGCGAAGGCACTCAGCTCAGGCTGCTTGACGTGCAGTCGGTGGCTGATGCGCCTGAGAGAGTACTGGATGCTGCGCGCATTGCGGCCGAGCTGGGGCTGGATTTCGACACTACTACAGAACGCGCTCTTGTGGATGCGGCCCGAAAGCTGCCCGAGGTAACGCCCGCGAAGCTGGCAGCGCCCTGGCGGACCTTCGCGTCAGTCGGGCATAAGCGCCTGGCGCTCGAGCTGCTGGACAGGGTCGGCGCAGTCGAGAGCATGCTGCCCGAAATCTTTGCCATGAAAGGGGTTGAGCAGCCGCCTCAGTGGCACCCGGAAGGTGATGTCTGGGTGCACACCCTGCTTTCGCTCGAATACCTCGGCGAGGCGGACGCCTTTATCACCACGGCGACGCTACTGCATGATGTGGGCAAGCCGCCGACTTTCGAGGTGAGTGACAGGATTCGCTTCACCAAGCACGACAGCATCGGCGGGCGCATGGCCCACAAGATAGCGCTGCGCCTGGGTTTCACCGCGAAAGAGGCGGAAGACATCGAATGGGTCGTCCGGGCGCACATGAAGTTCAAACACGTAAAGGAGATGCGTCCCGGGCGCCTGAAGAACCTGGTGCTGGCCCCCCTGTTCGAAGCGCTCGCGGCAGTGGTGCGGGCCGACTGCCTCGCCAGCCACGGGGATACCTCGGACCTCGAATTCGCGCTGAATGCCCGCGGGGAAGCGCTGGCGTCGGAAAGCCGCCCCGAACCTCTCCTGCGGGGCAGGGACCTCGTCGAAATGGGCTTCAAACCGGGGCCTGCAATCGGCGAGGCTCTCAGACAAGTCGAGGCGCTCAGAGCAGAGGGTAAGATCACAACTCGCGCGCACGCGAAGAAATTTATAAAAAACTTTCCGCAAAATTGCAGAGAAAACATCTGAGTTTATGGACTCTGTAGGCCAGTAGGTACAGGGCTTTCAGGTCCGGAGCCTCTCTAAGCCCAAATCTGACGGCGCTTTAGCGCGACATGACGTGCAAACCTTATAAAGACAGCTATTCCCAGAGGGTTCCTTTCACTGGCAGCAGTGGTATGACTTTGCGGGCGGGTGCGCGCATAAGGCAACGTCTGTGAAGGTTCACCAGTGCGGTTTCTGTCAATTCCAGTAGCGGTATGCAATTGGGGCGGGTCCGGGCCTGAGGTCGCACAAACAAGGCACGGCAGGGACAGTATTATGTTATAAGTTATAAAATATAAAGCTGTCGAGTTGTTGCCCTGGAGGGGTCAATAACACTACAGGTAGCTGGTTAGTAGTGGAATCATGCATTATAAGGGGGTTCGCGCGTGGAGCGGGTGTGTGGCACGCTTATAGGGGTGGATGCCCGGTAGAAAAATACTTGACAACATCACGATATGGTGTATATTAAGGCACTGTGGTGAGAGGTGGTTCAAAAGGGTGAGGGTTGGCCCGTGCAAGGCGTATATCGCGCAAATGTAAAGAGAGGGGAGCAGTTGTGCGTGGAAATCCATATCCAGCTTCTGCACGGGCCTTCTCCTGTAATAGTCGGGTACCAGTAACTGTACGGTAAGGCGATGTTTTCAGGCAAATTCAGGCATGTTCTGGACAGCAAGAACAGGGTGATTATCCCCTCACGGCTGCGCGAAGGCGCGGGCAAGGAGACGGAGGGCCTGGTATTCCACGTCGGCCCCGGGAACGACAAGTGCCTGTACCTGCTTCCAGAGGAGACGTTCAAGGAGTACACAGAGGAGATGGGCTACGGCTTTCGCATTGGCCGCAAGAAGAGAGAGTGGTTCAGGAAGCTGATGACCAACGTGGAGCGCAGGGTCTGTGACAGGCAGGGAAGAATCCAGATTCCAGAGAAACTTATCGAGTATGCCGGCCTCAAGGATGAGGTCGTTTTCGTGGGGTTCGTGAACCTCATCGAACTCTGGGATGCCCAAGAATTTGACAAATTAGGGCAAGATGGGCTTCAGGGATTCGGAGAACTTGCCGAAGAAGTAATTGAAGACGAATAACAGGCAGAGGGCATTTCTGTGAGAGGGGAGGAAATCATGCCCGTAGCTTTGGAAGAGAAGGTGGCAAAGGCCGCGCTGGATAATGCAGCGCCGGATGCCTACGCCAGAGTCAAGTCAGTAATGGACCAGGTTCTCGCCGCTGACCGTCCTCACAAGGGATTGCTGAAGGCCGTGCTCGCGGACATCAGGAACCTCATTGAGCGTGCTGAGAGAGTGCGGCGACTGGCTCCCGAACTCGCCGGTGTCGAGGTATCACCTCACATCTACAAGATGCTCAAGATGGCCGACCGCCTGCAGCAGCAGTAGGCCTGGCATCCTGGCGTGCGTTCACCCGCAGTGCCCGAAGGGAGAGACGCGTGCGACACCGCCCGGTGATGGTTGAGGAAGTTCTGCTCTACTTGAATCCGCAGCAAGGTCACACCGTAATCGACTGCACGATGGGTGAAGGCGGACATGGGGTCGAGATACTCAAGAGAATTGGCGGAGATGGGACATTGATAGGGCTGGACAAAGACGAGGAAGCACTCCTTGAGGCGAAGAAGCGCTTTGGCGAGGAGCCCAACGTGCAGTTACTCCGGGAGGATTTCAGCAATCTTTGCGAGCTTCTGGATGAGATGGGATTGGAGAATGTCGACGGTCTGCTGTTCGACCTGGGCATATCCTCTTACCAGTTGGACGACCCCGGGCGGGGCTTTTCATTCAGGTCAGACGGGCCACTTGACATGAGATTCGACCGAACTCAGGAGAGGACAGCCGAGGACCTGGTGAACGACCTTCCGGAGAAGGAACTGGTTAGGATTATTCAAGAGTACGGCGAAGAGCCCAGGGCGCGTCGAATAGCGAGGGAAATCGTCAAGGTGAGGAAGGCCAGGCGCATTACCACGACAGGAGAGCTGAAGGAGCTTGTGGTGCGCGCGACCGGCGGCAGGCACGGCGCGACTCATGCTGCCACGCGCACGTTTCAGGCGTTTCGGATAGCTGTTAACGATGAATTGAAGTCCCTGCATGTCGCGATGCAGTCAGTACCCGAAGTACTGCGTGAAGGCGGCAGGGCGGTAGTCATTTCGTACCACTCGCTTGAGGACAGAATAGTGAAGAGGGACCTGCGCGACCTGGCGGCGACGGGAAGCGTGGAAGTCCTGACGCGTAAGCCTGTTCTTCCTTCGAGGGTGGATGTGGATGCGAACCCACGGTCGCGCAGCGCGAAGCTGCGTGCGTTGGAGGTACATAAGGCATGAGGTTCGTTCTCGTACTGTGTGCTTTCGGACTTGTGGCGATGCTGACTGTGTGGCAGCACGTTCAGTCGGTGCGGGTGGGGTATGAAATCGTGAGATTGCGTAGGGAACGGGATGTTCTTGCAGAAGAGAACCGGAGGCTTGAGCTTGAGGCAGACAGGCTCAAGTCTCCGGAGACTCTTCTCAAGGAGATGCTGGGGCTTGGCCTCAAGCCGGCGCGGCCTGAAGAGATTCTGCGCATAGAGCCTCAGCAGGCGGCTGAGTAGGTAGTCCCGGTGCGGGACATGCAGAGTCCCGCAGATGCAGTGCAGTTCATGGGGGCAGTTTTGAGACGGGTGATGGTGAGAGGCGAGGTAGTTGTATTCATCATAGGCGCCCTGTTTATGGGACTCATCGGCCGCCTCTACCGAATTCAGCAAATCAACAACGACCGCTATGAGCGTCTGGCCAGCAGGCAGCACCGCGGAGTCGAGAACCTCGAGCCTGTTCGGGGCAGGATATACACCTCGGATGGCCGGGTACTGGCAAGCAGTCTGCTTGTTGACTCCGTCTATGTAGATTCCCAGTTTGTGGGGAAGCAAACTCAGACAGTGCTGACTTTGCGGCGCGCGCTGTGTCTCTCGTCCACGACGGCTTCCGACGTTCTCAGAAGGATACAGGAAGGTCGCCGGTTCATCTGGGTCAAGCGCAAGGTCTCCGAGAAGGAGAAAAGCATTCTCAAGAAGCTCAAGATTCCCGGTGTCTTCTTCGCCAAGGAGCATAAGCGCTACTATCCCGAGGGCGCGCAGGCGGCGCAGGTGGCAGGATTCTGCGACATTGATGACAAAGGTCTGGCTGGTGTCGAGCTGGTCTACGACAGGTATCTCAGAGGAGCGCGGGGCAGACGGGAATTCGAGCGGGATGCCTGCGGCAGGAAGATAACCAAGCCTGGCATGCTCGACATGCCTGCACAGAATGGCAATCACATCCATATTACTATAGACAGCGTAATTCAGCACTCTGTCGAGGAGGCACTTGACGACACTTTCGAGAAGTGGGAGCCTATCTGGGTCGCGGCTATCGTGCTGGATGTCACAAACGGCGAGATACTCGCCATGGGCAGCAGGCCCACCTTTGACCCGAACAAGCCGGGGCTGTACTCAGTCAGGCGCAGGCGCAACTACGCGATAGCGGACATGTACGAGCCCGGCTCCACGTTCAAGCCGATAACTTTCGGAGCACTTTTTGAGGAACAGCTTGTCAACCTCGATACGAGGGTCTTCTGCGAGGAAGGCGAGGCGAGAATCGGCAGGCGCAGGATTCACGACCACAAGCCACACGGCTGGCTCACAGTGCTGGATGTTATTGCCAAATCGTCGAATATCGCCACTGCGAAGTGTGCAAGCCTGATGGAAGAGCTCGTATTCGACAGTTACATGAGAAAGTTCGGCTTCTCTTCACGCACAGGCATTGACCTGCCGGCTGAAGCTGATGGGAACCTGCGGCCAGTCAGCCAGTGGTCCAAGTACTCGCTTGTTTCGCTTGCCATGGGGCAGGAGATAGGCGTAACCGCTCTCCAGGTGGCTTGTGCGTTTGCGGCGATTGCCAACGGCGGTGAGCTCTACCGGCCGCACGTTCTCAAGAGGATTGTTGACGAGAAGGGCAATGTGATATTTCAGCCCGGGGAACACCTGGTCAGAAGGGTCATCTCTGAGCGAACGAGCGCAGACCTGAAGAAGGCGATGACCGAGGTTGTTGAGACAGGCACGGGAACAAGGGTCAAGAGTGACAAGTACATGATTGCCGGCAAGACCGGTACTGCACAGAAGCAGATACCCGGCGTCCCGGGGTACGCGCCCAACAAGTATGTCGGGTCGTTCTGCGGTTTCGCGCCTGTGAGTGACCCCAAGATATGTGTAATTGTCGTGGTCAACGAACCCCACGGCTGGTCGCACTTCGGGGGCACGGTGGCGGGCCCGGCGGTCAAAGAGATTATAGAAAAGACGCTTATCCACATGAGAATCCCCGGTGACAGGAAGGTCGAGGATGCAGATACAGTCGGCGGAAGCACTCAAGGGCGCGAGACGTGCGCCGTGCGGAGGTAAAATGGGCAGCCTTTCGATTCAGGATGCGCTGAGCCTGCTCAGGTCCTCTCGTGTCTATGGAGCGCGCAGTGGTGAAATCACCGATGTTACGTGTGATTCGCGGAAAGTCACACCAGGGGCGTGTTTTGTTGCAGTCAACGGCGAGAGGGTTGATGGGCATAACTATGTAGCGGCGGCCGGCGCCGCCGGTGCGAAGCTGTTCGTGGTTGAGCGCGCGGTCGCGGTAGGGCGTGGCGCGACCATGGTCGTGGTCAAGGATTCACGCAAAGCCGCGGCTGTACTTGCGGCCGAGTTCCACGGGAGACCTTCCGAGGCGCTCGATGTAATCGGGATAACGGGCACGCACGGGAAGACAACCACCAGCTACATAATTCGCCACATAATGAACTTCTCCGGGCGCAAGTCGGGCATGCTTACGACAGTCGAGTACGATACAGGGAGTCAGGTACTGAAAGCGTCACAGACCACTCCGGATGCAGTCCGGCTCAATCAGTTGCTGTCGGAAGCGCTCAGCGCCGGTGTTAAAGTGATGCCGGTGGAGGTTTCGTCGCACGCTCTCTGTCAGCAGAGGGTAACCGGCCTGAAATTCCGCGGCGCCGTCTACACGAATCTGGCAAGCGACCACCTTGACTACCACAAAACCCGGGATGCTTACAGGGAAGCGAAGGCAAAGCTCTTTGAGATGCTTGAGCCGGATGCGTTCTGTGCGCTCAACGCGGACGATGCAAACTGGGAGTATTATGCGAACAGGACCCTGGCGCGCGTATTGACATATTCGGCCGGAAAAGCGGCGGATGTTTCGGGACAGGTTGACTGCGCTGACATTCACGGCGTGAAGTTCGGGCTTGTCCACGGGGGAGCATCCTATCCAGTCAGGCTGGGGCTTGTGGGTCTTCACAATGTTGAAAACGCTCTTGGCGCCGCTGCAAGTGCCATTGCACTGGGCATGGAAGCTGGCGAAGTGGCGGCAGCTCTCAGCGCATTCCCGGGTGTTCCCGGAAGGCTCGAGCGGGTGGAGACGGAAAACGGGTTCGGCGTGTTTGTGGATTATGCGCACACCGACGGCGCGCTGGCTACTGTGCTCTCGAACGTGAAACCTTTGGTGCGGGGCAGGCTGATTGTGGTGTTCGGCGCAGGGGGAGACCGGGACCGCGGCAAGCGCTCGAGAATGGGCCGGGCGGTGGAAAGGTATGCGGATTTCGTCGTGCTGACGAGCGACAACCCGCGCAGTGAGGACCCGATGCGGATTATCAAGGAAGTCCAGGCAGGTTTCAGGCAGACGAACTCGCGCCTGGTGAGACCGGACCGCCGGGAGGCAATCGAGACTGCGCTGGGCATGGCCAGGACGGGAGATGTGGTTCTCATAGCCGGCAAGGGACACGAAGACTACCAGGTGTTTGCGAACAGGATGGAATACTTCGATGACCGTGAAGTTGTGCAAGAAACGCTCGGGATTAGCTGAAAGCTGCGAGGCGCTGTTTACTCTTGGCGAGGTCGCCTCTGCGGTAAAGGCGCAGTGCAGGGCCGAGTGGAGCAGCATCCCGGTAAGGAGAGTTATCACTGACTCGCGAGAGGCGTGCGAGGGTGCACTCTTCGTGGCGCTGAAAGGGGAGCGTTTCGACGGGCACGACTTCGTGTGCGACTCATTTGCGGGAGGCGCGGCGGCGGCAATCGTTTCCGAGATGCCTCTGGCGGCAGAGGCGGGCTGGCCGCTTCTTGTTGTTGACGAGACACTCAGCGCCCTGGCGGACCTGGCAGCCTACTACCGGTCGGGGCTCTCGATTCCAGTGGTTGGGATAACAGGCTCATGCGGGAAGACCACGACCAAGGAGTTCCTCGGGGCGGCGCTCTCGCCGAAGTACTGCGTTGCCAAGCCGAAGAGCAGCTTCAACAACATAATCGGGGTTTCTCTCACCATTCTCGGCGTGAGGCCCCGGCACGAGGTACTGATACTCGAGCTTGGCACAAATGCCCCGGGTGAAATCGAAGCGCTGTGCCGGATAGGGATGCCCACCATGGGGATTATTACAAACATCGGACATGCCCACATCGAGAAGCTGGGCTCTGTTGAAGGCGTGAAAAGAGAAAAAGGTGCACTGGCGCGATACATGGGGGAAGGAGGCATTCTCGTGACTAACGTTGACTGCCCGGAATGCAGGGAGCTTGCGGACGAATTCGGGGGGCAGACGGTTACTGTGGCAATCGAAACAACGGCAGACCATTCAGTAACGCCGGTAGTCGAAGACACCGGCAGCCTGGTATTCAAATACGACGGCATTACCGCGACCGTGCCGGCGCCCGGCATGCACAATGCACTGAACGGCGGGCTTGCGGCGGCAGCGGCACAGGCTCTGGGCGTGGCGCCGCAGGAAGCGCTTGGCGCCATGGCGGGCGCCAAACTGCCCGCTATGCGCATGGAGCGCGAGCTGGTCGGCGGGGTACTGTTCGTAAACGATGCCTACAACTCGAACTTCGAATCACTCAAGGCCGCAGTTGATACGCTTCACAAGTCAAGCGCGCCGGGACGCAAGATACTCGTCTGCGGTGACATGTTCGAGCTGGGCGGGGTGTCGGAATCGCTTCACCGCGCCATCGGCTGGCACATAGGGCGGACATCGATTGACATCCTCGTCACAGTGGGGCCCGGAGCCTGGTTCATTGCCGAGGAGGCGCACAAGGGCGGGACGGGAGTCATATTCCACCGCAAGAGTGTGGACGAGGCAGGCGCGCTCCTTGCGAATATGTTGAAAGCAGGGGATGTGGTGCTGTTCAAGGCTTCTCGCGGGGTGCATTTGGAGCGTGCAGTTGCGAGGCTTCGGGGCGTGTTTGGCCGAGCGAAGGCGGCAGTCGGGAGCTGAGAAATACAATGTTGTACTATCTTTACATGTTGAAGGACTCGGAGTGGTTCCTGGAAAATGCGGGAGTGTTGGCCAAGGCGCTCAACCTGCTTCGCTACATTTCGGTGCGCGGTGCGGCAGCCGCGCTGACTGCATTTCTGCTATCCATAATCCTCGGGCCATGGCTGATACGCAGGCTCCGCAGGGACAAGGTGGGAGAGGACACGTGCAAGTCTGACTCTCCCGAGCTCAACAGGCTGCACAGCGCCAAGAGCGGTACGCCGACAATGGGCGGCGTGCTCATGCTGATTGCGGTTGTGAGCGCCGCCCTGCTGTGGGCGAGGCCCGACATACTGTACGTGCCGCTCATACTGGGCGGAATGGGCGCTCTGGCAATCCTGGGGTATGCGGATGACCTCATCAAGCTGCGCTTCCCGGGGAGAAAGGGGCTGAGGGCCCGGACGAAGCTGGCGGTTCAGTTGGCGATAGGCTTCACGGCGGGGCTTGTGCTCTACGGCCATTTCTCATGCACTAACAATGTGATAGAGCCCGGGTCAATAGATGCTCCACCTTCGTACGCTCCGAGTGCCGTGACTGCCCAGGCAGGTCAGGATGTCGAGATGAAAGGCTCAATTACCAAGGACGAGTGGCTCAGCCGGGAGATTGCGCGCATGCACGGCAGGGAGATTCGCTCTACCGAGAGCCCCGGTACGGCTGTGTACTTCCCGTTCTTCAAGGATATCAGGGTGCAGCTCGGGCTGCTGTTTATCCTGTTCGTCATGATAGTGCTTGCAGGCAGCTCGAACGCAGTGAACCTGACCGACGGACTGGACGGCCTTGCGACAGGCTCTCTGGTGATGGTGTCGATAGCATTCGCAGCGATATCGTACGTGGTGGGCCGGGAGGATTTCAGCGCGTACCTGGGCATACCGCACGTGCCGGGTGCGGGTGAGGTCTCGATTATCTGCTGCGCGATGGTCGGCGCGTCACTGGGATTCCTGTGGTTCAACTGTCATCCGGCGCAGATTTTCATGGGTGATGTAGGCGCCCTCTCCTTCGGGGGTGCGATAGGGCTTATTGCAGTCATCGTCAAGCAGGAGTTCCTGCTGTTTATAGTAGGAGGAATCTTCGTGCTTGAGGCGCTCAGCGTGGTGCTGCAGGTCGTTGCCTTCAGATTGACGAGAAAGAGAGTCTTCAAAATTGCTCCACTGCACCATCACTTCCAGTTCAGGGGCTGGCACGAGAACAAGGTGACGGTGCGGTTCTGGATAGTCGCGGCAATGCTCGCCGTAATGAGCATTGCCACTTTGAAATTGAGATAACAAAGCTGTGGTTGGTGTGCATCCGCTGGAGAGCGGGTGCGCACCGGCTGCAGAGGTTTCTGCGGGATAGGGAATGTTGTTATACTCGCACAAGAACAACCAGAAGATTCTGCTGTGCGTCGTGGCGACGCTTCTTGCGCTGGGCATTGTCATGATTTACTCTACAACCGCCTTTGGTCGCGCATCCGACCCGACGTACAAGCTGCGAAAACAGGCGCTCTGGGCGGCAATTGCCACTGTCTGCATGATTCTCGCCTGGCATACCGACTACCGGCTGTACGCCAAGCACCGCAAACTCATCCTCGGCGGTGCCATTGTCATGCTCCTGTGCGTCTACATGCCTGGGATAGGCAGGCAGGTAAACGGGGCGCACCGGTGGCTGAGGATAGGTTCACTGAGCGTTCAGCCATCGGAGCTGGCCAAGCTGGCGGTGATTATCTACGTTGCAGCCACTGTGAATGAGCTGGGCGAACGCATTAGAGAGCTGCGCAAGGGCTTCCTCCCGCTTGCCGCCGTGATTGGCATAGTCACACTGCTTGTGCTTATCGAGCCGGACTTCGGGACAGGCGTATTCATCGCCTTCATGGGCGTTGTGCTCATGTTTACGGGCGGTGTGCGCATCTTCCATATCACGGCGTTCGGCACCGTGGCGCTCATGCCGGTTCTCGGGCTGCTTGCACTCAAGTTCGAGCATGTAAGGGCAAGGTTCTCCGTATTCTTCAACGCCGATGCCGACCCTCTTGGCCGCGGGTACCAGGTAAAGCAGTCTCTCATAGCGCTCGGCTCCGGCGGGCTGTTCGGAGTCGGCCTGGGCGAGAGCAGGCAGAAGCTCATGTTCCTGCCGGAGCCTGACACAGACTTCATCTTCTCGATACTCGGCGAGGAAATAGGCTTCGCTGCAACCGCAGGCGTGGTGGTGCTCTTCATGCTCTTTCTGTGCTGTGGAATGAAGATTGCACACAGATGCAGGGACAACTACTCCTATCTGCTCGCATTCGGACTAACGACAGCAATCTCCCTGCAGGCTGTGCTCAACATTGCGGTCGCAACTGCCTCAGTCCCGCCCAAGGGGATTGCGCTTCCCTTCCTGAGCTTCGGAGGCAGTTCGCTTGTCGCGACGATGATTGCCGTTGGCATTTTGCTCAACATATCCAAACAGAATCGCGCTGCCGGCCCGCAGGCTGAAACGGAGGAGGGCGAGAATGCTTAGGATTTACATGGCAGGCGGAGGAACGGGCGGACACCTCTTCCCCGGAATCAGCCTGGCCGGAGCAATAAGAATCATAGAGCCCGACGCCCAAATCAAGTTTCTTGTCTCCGGCAGGAAGCTCGACCTGGCCCTCCTCGAAGACAGGGGATTCGCCTGCGTGAGGATTGAGCAGCGCCAACTGCCGCAGCATCCGCGCCAGATTGGTGAATTCATGGTAACGAACGTCAGGGCGCTCTGGCAGGTCATACGGCTGATGCTCAGAGACAGGCCTGATATAGTCGTTGGTCTGGGGGGGTACGCGAGTTTCGCCGCCGCAGCATCAGCCAAATTATGTGGGGTGCCGCTGGTGCTGCTTGAGCAGAACGCCATACCGGGCAAGGCCAACCGCGCCCTCGCGCTTGCGGCGGACCGCGTGTTCTGCCAGTGGACGCAGGCTGCACGCTTCTTCCTGAGGCGGGACAACCTGAGATTTGCCGGCTCTCCCGTTCGCCAGTCACTGAAGAAGCTGTCCAAAGAGGTGGCGAGGCAGAAGCTAACGCTTGCGCCAGAGCTGCGGACACTGCTGGTGCTCGGAGGCAGCCAGGGCGCGAGTGCGCTCAACAGGGCGATGATTGAGGCTGCCGCTGCCCTTAAAGAGCACAGCGACAAGGTTCAGGTAATTCATCTTGCCGGGCAGACTGATGCAGAGTTCGTTAGCCAGTCATACAGGGAGGCTGGCATAAGGGCGAGTGTGCACGGATTCCTCGGAGAAATGCAGCTCGCCTATTCCGCGGCGGACCTGGTGTTCTGCCGGGCCGGCGGGACAACGATAGCAGAGCTCACCGGCATGGGACTTCCCAGTGTCCTGGTGCCCTTCCCATACGCTACTCAGAACCATCAGCTCGCAAACGCAAGAGCGCTGGCCTCGACAGGTGCGGCGAGACTGGTTGAGGAAAAGGACCTGAACCGGCAGACGGTCAGAAGTACTGTCCTTGGCCTGCTCCTCGATGAGAAGGAGCTCCAGCGCATGGCAGACCAGGCGAGGCTCGCGGGAAGGCCGGGCGCGGCACGGGAGATTGCCGAGAATATCGTGGTCCGATTCAACCGTCAGCCAGAAACACGTAAGTCAAAGTCTTTTGCGCGACTTCTTAATCTTTGAGAAAGGAGGATGTAGTGGGTAACACGGCCAAATTCATGTTGGTTGGTGTGCTGTCCATGGTCATTGTTATTGCGGTGATATGGGACAGGCAGGGCAGTGAACTTGAAACCGCTGCGGTGCCAAACGGCACAGGCAATTCTGGAGAGGTGCCCTCGCCGACGCTGACCGACGGTGCCACGCAGGCGCAAGGCATTATCCATTTAGTGCCGGGTCCCGAAGCAGCACAAGATGAAGCTCTGGCGGCAATGCGGGAGGAGATGCTGCGCTCGCTCAGGCCGGTGGCTCAGGATAGCCAGCCTGGGCCGGCCGAAGCACAGGCGGCTGCGGCCCAACCGCCTAAGGTCAAGACCTACATCGTCAAGGAGGGAGAATCCTTCTGGACGATAGCGGAGAAGACATACCGAGATGCAAACCTCTGGGAGAAGCTGTG
>DAOVDS010000435.1 GCA_030669415.1 bacterium | reverse complement strand
CCTGCGCGAACGCCTGCTCTTCCTGAGATTCGAGCGAATCAACGCGGATACTGCACGCGCATTGTCGGCAGTCGAAGCGTCAGTAAAAAACATGTCTGTAAGGCTCATGATGTTCCTCCCTTTGAACGATACATGGTTTCTCTCCCGTAGTATCTTCCACCACAATCATATCACACAGTTAAGATTCAGGCAAGAAGGAGTAGACAGCAAACAGTAGACAGTTGCCGGGTTGGGCGTTAAAATATGGGGGTGGGGGACAAGCTCGACAAGAGGATAATAGTCGCGGCCGCCGAGGGGGACGAGGCGGCATTTGCGAAGCTGGTGGAAGCGTACCAGCGGCCGATATACAACCTGACCCTGCGCATGGTGCGTTCCCGCACGGAGGCGGAGGATATTGCGCAGGACATTTTCCTGCACCTGCTGAACATCCTGGAGCGCTACGATGCCGGGCGGCCGTTTGAGCCCTGGCTGTTCAGGGTTGCGACAAACTACAACCTCAATTACCTGAAGCGGCGCAGGATACAGACTGTCTCGATGGAGTCGCTTCGCCAGCCGGGCGACGCGGAGGCACCCGCGGTGGAGCTTGCGGACCCGGCTTCACCATCACCAAGCCCGATTGAGCTTTCGGAGAAGTACGAGGAGCTTCACGTGGCAGTGGGCGAGCTTGCGCCTGACTGGCGGGCGGTAGTGACGCTGCACTACATGCAGTCCTTCTCCGTGAGCGAGATTGCGTCGATTCTCGAAATACCGGTCGGCACGGTGAAGAACCGGCTGTTCCGGGCGCGAAGTGCGCTGTACGAAAAATTGCAGAAACTACTGGAAACCTGGAGCGCGGGTTAGCTGTAGTGAAGGTAGGAGAAATGCCGTGGAATGCAGTGACGCAAGAGAACTGATACAGGAAAGGCTCGCGGGCGAGCTCGACAGCGAGTCCGTACAGGCGTTGGAGGAGCATCTCGCGGGCTGTCCGAACTGCCGCGACCTGGCCGCCGGTATTTCAAAGCTTGACACACTCCTGTCTGGCGAGCCGATGCTGGAGGTTCCAGAGGGCTTTGGCAGACGAGTTCTGGAGGCGGCCTCACGCAGGCGAAGGAGCGTTGTTGTCGTTGAGCGGCGGAACCTGCGAATCGCGGCTGCCTGTGTTGCGGCAGCGCTGCTCTTTGCGGCAATCCTGCCACTGCTTGTAGTCCTGCCGGAGAGGGCCGAGATTACGGAGAAGCTCGCGGCACTGACGCCGCAGCTTGGCGAGGCGGCGCAGCTTACGGGTCGTCTCGCAGAGATAGCGCCTGCGCTGCCCGAGTCCACGCCGACTCTTGCGAGCACAGTGGAGGGCGTGCAGTCCTCGTGGAACTCGATAACCGACATCGAGCTGCCCAGGCCGGGGCTGACAGGCACGATTATGCTGCTTCTTGGCATTTTCGGTGCGGTCGCGCTCGCTTTTGAGGCTGCGTACCTGACACTCTGGGCGAGGAGGAAAAGATGAAAGCTGTGAAGGTTGTTTCAATTCTCCTGCTTGTTCTGTGCACCTCTCTGGTCCTGACGGAGATAGTGTGGGCGGGGCCGAAGATTCCGCCGAAGCCAAAGAATTTCGACATAGGCGCGTATGCCGGGCTCACAGTCCTGCTGTGGCTTCTGGGCCTCGGGGTGAACTGGCTGCTGCTGGGGTCATTCCCGAACCGGACCGACAGGTTGACGACGCTGTTCGAGAAGTCGCCGTGGAAAAGTCTTATTATCGGGCTTGTGAACCTTTTCGTGCTCACCCTGATTGTCACTGCGACGATTGAGAACGCGCGGCCGCTGGGCATGGTTATTTCGGTCATTGTGCTGATACTGCTTTTCGTGGGCATCCACGGCAGGAGCCGGGCGCTTGGCAGGAAGATACTCCGGGCCTCCAAGCACGAGCCCAGCGCTTTTGCGGAAGTCACGGTCGGCTGGAGTA
>DAOVDS010000073.1 GCA_030669415.1 bacterium | reverse complement strand
CGGTCAGACCCCTGGTCCTGAAGGTCGTCAGGTACTTATCCGCGAGCGCTTCCCATCTCCTCATGCGTCTTCTCCTTAATGCCATGTTTTTGTCTTTGACAACTTCACGGGAAACGCTCTGGATGATATGCTTTTACCGCTTACTTCGGAACTATACTTATCCAGACAATATGATTTGCAATACGACGACTTGGAGACCTTCGATGTACTGCGAATTGAACTAAAATGCTTTTTATCTGCACGAGTCTTTTTCCATACATGACAACCCATAACCCGCTATCTACAAGGGATTTGTTTCGTATCCGAAACAGTCTGATGGTGTTATGGCTCTCGTCATCCATATCAACGACATTTCAGCGTCTGTCTAACTTCTTTGCTCAGCAGCAGTTAAATTCAGCAACGGCCCCAAGGGGGAATTTGCGTTTTCTGCTTGCCTTCCGATAGCCATCTTGTTATATTTAGGACACGAATGATGTTGGGGGCATCGATGGAGCTAAACCATGACGCAAGTAACCGGGTGTCAGCGGACTTGCGGCACATTGCCCGTGCGGTAGATTTGTGCTCGAAGAGGTTCATCTGGAAATACGGAGGAACATTGATGGAGTCAAATCTTGACACGAGTGACCAAGTGTTGGTTGCTTTGAGGCGAATTATCCGTGCGGTTGACCTGCACTCGAGGAAACTCGCCAAGCGCTACGGTTTGACGGGACCGCAAATCGTCCTGTTGAAGGGACTGGCTCACCTGGGAGAGGTGCCAGTGGGCAAGTTGGCCAAGGAAGTCAGTCTCAGTCATGCAACTGTCACAGACATACTTGCCCGTCTTGAGAAACGTGGGCTTGTACTGAAGACGCGCGACAATGCCGATAGGCGACGCGTATTGGCAAAGCTGACCGATTCAAGCTTAGAGTTCCTCAAGAATGCGCCGTCTTTGTTGCAGGAGCGTTTTGTTGAGGAGTTTGGAGAACTGCAAGATTGGGAGCAGACACTTATCCTTTCGTCGCTTCAGAGAATTGCGGTTATGATGGAAGCCGAGAAGATTGATGCTGCACCCGTACTCGTCAGCGGACCATTGTTAGCTACGGTCAAAGAAACCACTGACGCCATGACAACGGAGCTACCTCAGCCAGACAAGAAGGAACAGCGATGATTGGTCTTATCAATGTCGGGAAGTCCTTCGATGGGGGGCAAACCTATGCCGTGAGAGACTTATCGTTGGAGGTTACAGAAGGTGAAACCCTGATTCTGCTGGGTCCATCAGGTTGTGGCAAGACAACTACTCTCAAGATGATAAACCGTTTGGCAGAAATGACTTCGGGCAGAATTCTCGTTAGAGGAAAAGATATCTTAGGGGTGGATGCAGTCAACCTGAGGAGGACCATGGGCTACGTGATTCAGAACATCGGTCTCTTTCCTCACATGACAGTCAGGGGTAATGTCGATGTGGTCCCACGCCTGCTCGGTTGGGACAAAGAGAGAAAACAGAAACGGACCGAGGAATTGCTCAATCTTGTTGGGCTGCCCGCAGACGAGTTCGGAAACCGTTATCCTGCAGAGCTGAGCGGCGGACAGCAGCAGCGAGTAGGTGTTGCTCGCGCGCTGGCTTCGGACCCTCCAGTGGTGCTTCTGGACGAGCCTTTCGGAGCACTTGATCCCATAACCCGTGAGCAGCTTCAGGGCGAGTTTAAGAAACTCAAGAAGCGCCTGAAGAAAACGATGGTCTTTGTGACCCACGATATCTTCGAGGCAGTCAGCCTTGGTGACCGGATTTGCCTGATGAAGGAGGGGGAACTGGCGCAGATAGGCACCCCCAAGGAAATCGTAACACAGCCTGCAAACAGATTTGTTGAGGATTTTCTCGGTCAGCACCGATACCAGTTGAGGTTGACACTTAGCTCCCTGCACGAGTTGTTTTCGCAGGAAAACCTTAGCCCTGTGAAAGGTGAGGATTTGGCTACAATCTCGTATGAAGCGAATCTGGTTGATGCGCTTGAGCTGTTTGAAGAGAGTGGAAAAGGCAGAATTGCCGTCTGCAACGCTGAGGGAACGACAATCGGAGCGTTAAGGCGCGACCAAGTACTGGAAAAAATATAGGAGATAGATAGTGGGCGATTTCTGGGAACTGTTCCTGGAGAGAAAGAGTGAGGTCTGGACCGCAACACTGGAACACTTAGACCTTACTCTTACTGCTGTAGTACTGGCTGTGATTTTCGCAGTGCCACTGGGCATATATATATCAAGAGAAAAGAAGGTCTCAGGTTCCGTACTTGGTGTGACAAGTGTAATTCAGACTATCCCGAGCCTCGCACTCCTGGGGTTTATGCTTACGCTACTTGGGATTGGGGCAAAACCTGCAATTGTAGCTCTTTTCCTGTACTGTCTCCTGCCGATACTGCGGAACACGTTCACCGCGCTAAACGAGGTTGACCCGGCTCTTAAGGAGGCGGCCAAAGGCATGGGCATGAGCAGTATGCAGGCGCTTGTGAAGGTGGAGCTTCCGCTTTCCCTACCAGTCATCATGGCGGGCATAAGGACAGCAGCCGTGATAACGGTCGGGATTGCCACGCTCTGCGCACTTATAGGTGCCGGAGGATTAGGCAAGTTCATATTCCGGGGAATAGCACTCAATAACAGCGGACTGATTCTACTGGGGGTAATCCCTTCAGCAGTTCTGGCACTGATAATTGATTTTGTTCTCGGCAGAGTCGAGAGAGTGCTTGTGCCGAAAGGCTTGAGAATAGGCAAGCAGTAGGAGGAAACAGGATGTCGAACAAGTTGCAGCCGATTCTGGTGCTTATCGGCCTTGTCATCGCAATAGTGGCTGTATTCCTGCTGGTTTTCGCAATTCGGGGCGAGGAGAGGAGTGAAGGCAAGATAGTCATAGGGTCCAAGGAGTTCACGGAGCAGTTAATACTTGCGGAACTGCTGGCTCAGCTTATTGAAGACAAGGCTGGGCTCGAAGTGAAGCGGAAGACGGGTCTGGGAGGCACTCTGATCTGCTTCGGCGCGCTCAAGAAGGGTGAAATAGACCTCTATCCCGAGTACACCGGCACGGGACTCAAGGCCATACTCAAGCACGAAGAGAATATCACCGACCCGGATAAGGTGTATGAGCTTGTGAAGAAGGAGTTTGCAACACAGTTCAACTTGGAGTGGTTGAAGTCTTTCGGTTTCAACAACACCTACGCATTGGCGATGCGCAAAGAACATGCAGATTCGTTGGGCATTTCAAAAGTCTCTGACCTTGTGAACCATCCAGAACTCTCCTGCGGCTTTACAGCCGAATTCAATGAGCGAGATGACGGCTATCCTGGTCTTGCCAAGCACTACGGATTCAAGTTCGTAGCGGAACCGAAGGACCTGGACCCTGGCTTAATGTACAAGGCAGTCAAGGGGAAGCAGGTTGACGTTATTAGTGCATTTGCCACCGATGGGAGAATTCGGGCTTATGAGCTTAAGGTGCTTGAGGATGATAGGCAATTCTTCCCCCCCTACTACGCAGCTCCCCTGATAACGCAAGCGGCGCTCAAGAAACACCCTGAGCTGAAAGAGGTTCTCAACAGTCTGGCCTCTCGTATAGATGACGCCACGATGAGCGCGATGAACTTCGAAGTTGACAAGGGTGGGAAAAGCCCTGCACAGGTGGCTAAGGAATTCCTGCAGGAAGAAGGACTTTTGTCAGAGAAAGAGGCAAGCCACGAGTAGGAACCGGAAAGAGAGGTGAGTTGTGTCCGGTATAGCAGCGATTTACGGACCCATGGCGAAGGAAAAGGCTTACGTTCTCGACCAGATGCTTACGCGCCTGAAGCATCGTGGACCTCACGGAAAACACGTGTTCACCCGTGGACAGGTGGCACTTGGCCATCAGACACTGCGGCTCAATCCGAATGAACACGAGCAGCCGCTTGTTACAGAAGACAAGATGATGGTGCTGGCAAGCGACGCCGAGATATTCAACAAGGAAGAGATATTCGGCGTTCAGGAGTGTGATGCTGTGCACCACTCCGACGCGCAGGCAATAACGAGGGCATACAGACTCTTTGGCCCCGCGTGTCTGAGCAAACTGGATGGTGTTTTCAGCTTCGTTGTGTATGACAATGGACAGCTTTTCGCTGCCAGGGACCCGCTGGGCGCTCTGCCACTCTACTGGGGAAAGCTTGACGGGCAGTTGATATTTGCTTCGGAACTCAAGGCTTTGGTGGGGATTGCGGAGAAGATAGAAGAGTTCCCACCAGGACACTTCTACCACTCAGTTTCAGGCCTGAACAAGTATTACCATCTACCGTCCGACCCGCCAAGTACGAAAAACGCCGAAGCAGCGGCACAGGAACTCAAATATCTCCTTAAGGCGGCTGTACTGAGAAGAATTCAAGCGGGTGTCCCTACCGGCGTTTTTCTCAGTGGTGGCTTGGACAGCAGCGTCATCGCAGCACTTGCAAAACCGCACTGCGAGGGTTTGAAGGCATTCACTGTGAGCACAAAATCTGGTGAAGATCTGCCCTTTGCCAGGCAAATGGCCAAGCATCTGAATTTGGAACTTGAAGAGTATATCTACAACATTGACGAAGTGGTTAATGTCCTGCCAAAGGTGATATACCACCTTGAATCATTCGATGCGCCCCTGGTGCGCAGTGCGATTCCAAACTACCTCGTTTCCCGGCTTGCCAAGGATAAGATTGATATAGTCCTCATTGGCGAAGGTGGAGATGAGAACTTCGGCGGATACCATCATCTCAAACAACTGGATTCCCGCTTGAAGCAACACAACGCCTTTCTCAAGCTGTTTGATGGGCTGCACAACAACGGCTTTATGAGAACAGACCGGATGAATGCTGCACACTCTCTGGTGGTCAGGACACCATTCTTTGACACTGAGGTAGTCAACTTCGCGCTGAGTCTGGACCCTGATCTCAAGATTCACGGCAAGGAGAAAGTTGAGAAGTGGATACTCCGGAAGGCATTTGAAGATAGCCTTCCGAAAGAAATCGTTTGGCGGCCGAAGAAACAGTTTGCTCGGGGTTGTGGTTCGGATGACATGCTAACCAATTTCGCTGAAAAGACAATCTCTGACGAAATGTTCGAGAAGAAGAAAGCACATTATCCTTCGGTTGACCTCAGGTGTAAAGAAGAACTGCTCTATTTCGAGATATTCAAAGAGCACTTCGGCGACGATCCCTCGGTCATAAGCACAGTCGGGCAGTGGTATGAATAACAGCAGGAGGTGAGAGACATTTTCATAATTGGAGAGAAGATAAACGCCACAAGAGCGGAAGTCACGGAAATTATTGACGAGAAAGACTCCAGCGCTCTGGCCACGCTCGCAATGGCGCAGGTAGAAGCTGGTGCTGACTACGTTGACATCAATGTCGGCACAGGTAAGGGAAACAGCAAGGAAGAACAAGAGAACATGGCCTGGGCAGTTGAAATTGTCCAAGGTGCCGTTGACGTGCCTTTGGTCGTAGACTCAGCTGACCTCGACGTTATACAAGCAGGTTTAGACAAAGCGAGCAGCGGAACCGCCATAATCAACTCTGTTTCGGGCAGGAAAGAAAGCCTTGAACCAGTTCTCGCGCTCGCCAAGAAGTTCAACACCAAGGTAATAGCTCTCGCGATGGACGATAGCGGCATACCAGAAGATGTCGAAGGCCGACTGAAGGTCTGCAGAGAGATAGTCTTTGTTGCTGAGAGATTTGGCCTATCTTTTGACAGGCTAATCTTCGATCCTCTCGTACTGCCAACCAGTGTCAAGAACGAGGCAGGCAAGACAGTTCTTGAAGCCCTTGGCAGAATAAAAGAGCTTGCACCCGGCAGCAGCACAGTAATGGGTGTTAGCAACATCTCGTACGGCTTGCCGAACAGGAGCATTGTCAATCAAACGTTCCTATCCCTCGCTCTTTTTGAAGGTCTCGATTACGCTATTGTCGATCCTCTTAACAAGCAGCTCATGCAAGTTGCTCGTGCTACTGAAGCAATTCTCGGCCAAGATAAATACTGCAGGAAATATATTGCCACTATTCGCAAGCAGCGGAAAGAAGGAGGCGGTGAAGGTGGGTAACAAGCGTGGGATGCTGGTGAAACCATATACAAGACTCGACCAGAAACAGGTCGAACTTATACACAAGACTTCTATGACAATCCTAAGTGACCCGGGGATTATTTCATACAGTGAGCGGGCTGCAGAAGTGTTTGACAAGGCGAAAGCCAAGGTCCAACCAACAGGCGACGGAACCTGGAGGATAAGCATCCCGGAGCAACTGGTTATTGACTCTGTTGCCAAGTGCCCACCTATTGTAACCCTCGGCGCCAGAGACAAAGACAACATCCTCGAGTTGGAAGCAGACCAGCCGAGAATACATTTCGCCACAGGTTCCGAGGCTAACAATTGGCTGGAGATGAGCGTTGAGCCGTTTGTTTCGAAGAAATCTTCTGACCTTAAGAGGAATCTGCCGGTGTTTGAACCGAGAAAGGGGACAGTTGCCGACCTGTGCAAGGCGGCTCACGTCTGCAATCAACTTGAGCACGTGGATGCCTTCATCCGTACAGTGAATATCCAGGATGAAGACATCACCGAACAGAACAAGGATGTGAACAAGTTCTTTGCCTCACTGAACAATATAACCAAGCATGTTATGTCTGGTCTCACGGAACTGACACAAATCGAAGAGGTAGTGAAGATAGCTGAGATAGTGGCGGGCGGCAGAGAGGCGCTTGCAGACAATCCTGTTGTTTCCTTCATCACCTGCGTCACGAAAAGCCCGCTCCAGATAGTTGATGATGCGGTGCAGAAGATGATTGCGGTAGTGGAGCGCGGTTTGCCGCTGGTTGTATCCAGCAGTCCCCAGGGTGGCTCGACCGCGCCGATTCAGGAAGCCGGCATGGTTGCTCAAATCAACGCCGAGATACTTGCCGGTATTACTCTCGCCCAACTGGTGAGAGAAGGTGCGCCTGTTCTCTATGGTAGCGTACCCATCAGGGCGCGTATGGATAACTTGCATGACATGTATGGCGCACCGGAATTCTGCCAGTACAATGCAAGCTGCGCTCAAATGGCGCGATTCTACCAGATTCCCTGTTACTCTACAGCCGGTGTTGCAGACTCCAAAGTACCCGGCATGCAGGCTGCGATAGAGAAGATGTATTCTTACCTGTATATGGGCCTTAGCGGCGCTCAGTACATTCACTACGCTTTCGGCCTGCTTGAAAGAACCAGTACCTTCTCGCTTGAACAGGCAGTTATTGACAATGAACTGGTGGGAATGTGCAAATTCATTCTGAGAGAACCGGAAGTCAATCCGGGAACTTGCGAAACTTCCTATGGAATCATAAAGCAAGTCATGGAGACTTCTCACAAGCTGTACACCCGCTATGTGAGGAAGGACCTGCGTTCGGGCAGAGTCTATCTGAACTTCCCACTTGAAAGCGAAGATGGGGCCCACGGCGTACTCATGAATGCCCACGAAAAGGTCAAGGAGATTCTCGTAAAAGAGCCGCCGCATTTGCCAAAAGAAATTGTGGCTGCGATATACCAGAAAGTGCCGGGCCTGCTCGAACGGCTCAACCCTTATGGAAAGGATGATTAGACTATGTTGAACTACCTTATCGCTGCAATCAGGGAAAACGTGATTCAGGGAAGAAGAACTGCAGAGGATGAGGGAATCACTGACGAGTTAACCGGCAAACCCGGTGCCGTTGGTCTCACCATCGCGGCCTTGGAGGAGGGAGTTGCCCCCCAGGATATTCTCACGTCCGGCCTCGCGGATGCCATGAACATAGTCGGTGTGAGGTACGAAAGCGGGGAATATTTCATCCCTGATATGCTGGCTGCAGCCGAGGCGGTCGCCGCAGCCATGGATGTCCTTGAGCCGGCGCTTATCAAGTCGGGCATCGAGCCCAAAGGCAGCTTCGTTATTGCAACCGTGCAGGGCGACCAGCACGACATAGGCAAGAACATTGCAGCCACAATGCTCAAAGGCGCCGGTTTCAACGTAATTGACCTGGGCATTGATGTCTCACCATCCAAGATAGTTGAAACAATAAAGGAGCACAATGCCCATCTTCTCGGCCTTTCAGCGCTTCTAACAACCACCATGAAGTCAATGGCAGGGACAATTAAAGAACTCCAGGCAAACGGCTTGCGTGAGAGTGTGAAAGTGCTGATAGGCGGTGCACCTACCTCGCCGGAATTCGCAGCCGAGATAGGTGCAGACGCGCATTGCAAGGATGCATTTGAAGGGGTTACGGTTACCGAAAGGTTCACCGCAGAGATGAAAGCGTAGATAGAACGGAGAATCAAGTGGTCGATGTCAGAGAAGCGTACAGCGAAGCAGTCAGTACCGGGCAGTACCAGATGGAAAGCAGGCTTCTGGGCAAGTACGATAATGTCCGGGTGTGCTGGGAAGATCAGACAACCCGGATATTCCTTCGCCCTTATCTCGAATCTCTACTTGCTGAGAAGAAGCAGGATCTCGAAAGAATGAGGATTCTTGACCTTGGGTGCGGCACGGGAGACGGGTACTACCAACTGATGACCATTTCCACCAAGGATCCGGGTGTCTGTGAGCATCGAATAAATCTCATATCACCTGAGATTCTCGGCATCTACAAGGGCATTGACATAAACGGCGAGATGATTGCCAAGGCGAGGTCCGTGCTTACCAATGAGGACAAGGTAGTCCTGTGCGAAGGCGACTTCTCAGGCGAACTGCCGCTTGAAGAAAATGAACCACCATACGATTTGTATTTTACCTCCTACGGCACCTTTTCCCACCTTACTGACAACCAGTTTGTTAGCTTGCTTGCAGATATTGCCCGGCACAGCGCAAAGCATGCACTTGTGGTTTGTGATTGGATAGGAAGGCACTCCTACGAATGGCAGGATTTATGGGCACCTGAGCTTAAAGCCGACCATACTATGGACTACGTTATATCCTACGTGCACTCAAGAAATCTCAGGCGCAGAAAGAAGTTGCAGTCGTTTCCGCTACGCATGATGAGTCGCATGGAGGCAGAAAACCTTATCCAGCTTGCTGCCCGCAGGTCAGGAACAGCAATAGAGATCAAGAAGTTCTTCGACAGGTCCATTTTCGTTGGCAGGCACATGGACACTGGCGATTACAATCGGAATGCCCAGCCTATCAGGCGCGTGGTCAATTCGCTCCATGAAGCCAACGTAAGAACCGATCTTGCTGAACTTATTATCAACTACTACCCGAAACAGGGCTTTGATTTTCTCAATAACTTCTTCGAGAAAATGCAGATGGCCTGGAACACGCTGGTAGAGCACACCATTAACTTGCTGAATGCTTACAATGCAGAATCGGATACCATTGAGATGGAACTAACCCCTCCGCCTTACATGCCCGAAAAACTCAGGACAGCCATAAATAGGATGACAAGAGTCGTAGAGGGATCTGCCTGGCTACAGGCCGGAGACCCGAGGGCGAACATCATTGAGCCGCAACTGGGCTATACTCTTAGGCAGCTCGAGATGGATATGCAACAGGGCCAGGGCACGGCGCATGGTTTGGCGGCGATACTCGAAATCAAGAAGTAGCGAACAGTAAGAAAGGGATTCTCCATGGAATTCTTGGATAGAATAGGAACCGCTCTCGAAAAGTGTGAAATGTCAGGAATGGAAGACCTTGTAAAGTCAGCGCTGGCTGACGGGGTGGGCGCGGATGATTTGCTCAACAAAGCTCTGATTCCGGCAATGGATAGAGTTGGAAACAGGTTTGAAAAAGGTGATCTCTTCCTGCCGGAACTCATAGTGGCGGCCGAAACCATGAAAGCCGCAGTGCAAATTCTCAAACCACACCTGCGTGGTACAGAGCTTGAGAGTTCCGGGAAAGTAATAATCGGCACCGCATGGAAAGACTTGCATGACATAGGGAAACACCTTATCCACCTTGTGCTCGAGGGAGATGGTTTTGAAATAGTTGACCTCGGCACCAGCGTTTCGCCTGCAAAATTCCTGGCAGCCGTGGGCGCTCACCCTGACGCCTCTGTTCTTGCAATGTCAGCTCTTCTTACCACCACGATGAAACACATGGGAGCGACTATCGATGCTCTGAATGCAGCGGGTGTACGGGAGAAGATAAGAGTTATTGTGGGCGGCGCGCCGGTAACGGAAGAATTTGCCGCCGAGATTGGGGCAGACGCATACGCGGCGGATGCGAACGCCGCCAAGTTGAGAATCCGCCAGTTGTGCAACAAAGGACAATATCTGAAAAGATGACCAAGTTCCATACAGTAAAACTGCAGGACACGGGGCAGTTGATAACTGCAAGAAGAGGCACGAGTCTTATGCAGGTCTTGCATAAGGCTGGCGCTGATATTCAGTGCTCGTGCGGTGGAAAAGGCAAGTGCGGGACGTGTAGAGTAAGAATTCTGGAACGAGACTCTCTTTTCAAGACTGACGGGGTCCTCACAGGCAGTGAGGAGATTATTCTCACAGAAGAAGAGAAATCAAGCTGTGTGCGGTTGGCGTGCCAGAAGAAAATTGACCACGACATGGTCGTTTCCATTATAGATAAACCGGAGGGTCTTCGTGTAGCAACCAAGGTCACTTTAGAGAAAGAAGCGTCTCTCAATCCTGGTGTTTCCAAGCGATTCCTCAAGCTTGATCCAGAAATGGGACCCGAGATCGCCGATACTGATAGAGTGCTGAAGGCATTCAAGAGGAAAGACCTGAAATTCTCTCTCACGGCACTAAGGGCGCTGCCAAACGCACTTCGGGCCGGGAAAGCCGGAATCACGGTCACGGTAACTGATAACACGATTGTTGATGCCGAGCCGGGTGATACCAGCGAGCACTTATATGGATTGGCAATTGACCTTGGCACAACAACAATCGTTTGCTATCTCCTCGACTTGCGAACCGGGGAGCTAATTGGCTCGAAGTTCGTGAAGAACCCTCAATATCGGTATGGTGGCAGTGTAATAGACAGAATAGAGTTCGCCGCTTGCATTGAGGATGGCCTTCGACAGATGAGCCGCTCTGTCACCGCCTCGCTCTCCAAGTGCATAAATACAATCTGCAAACAGGCTGAAATTCATCAGGAGCACGTATGCCACGCTGTAGCGGTTGGCAACACGACCATGTTGCAGTTTCTGCTTCGTATTGACGCGTCGCCAATTGGAGAAAGCCCGTACCTTCCTGCCTTGTCCGGTGCCAACACATTTCGTGCAGCAGAAGTCGGCATCAATATCAACAAGCATGTTGCTCTCACCACTCTGCCGTTCATATCCGGCTTTGTCGGCAGCGACGCGGTCGCTGCGATCGTGGCCACCGGTCTCCACAAAGGCGCTTCACCACGGCTTATTGCCGACCTGGGAACCAACAGTGAAATCATACTGTCTGCCGGGGGTAAGCTGTGGGCGTGTTCTGCGGCTGCCGGACCTGCATTCGAGGGAGCTGGGATAGAACACGGTATGGTCGCCAGCACCGGTGCGATATGCCAGACAACTATTAACCATTTGAATGTCGAGCTTCAGACTATCGGCAATACGCATCCCAAGGGGATATGTGGTTCAGGGTTGATAGCTACAGTTGGGGAGTTGCTGAGACAGAAGCTTATGGACCACACTGGGAGATTCACTCCTGAGAACTGTGCATCTCCCGCGATAAGTGCAAGGTTTTCCCGGGACCATTCTGGTTTGAGGTTCCTGCTAAGCTCAACCGACAAGAAAAGAAAACGGGTTTACATCTCGCAGAAAGACATCAGGAACATCCAGCTTGCGAAGAGCGCAGTTCGTGCGGGTATCGAGGTCTTACTGAGAACTGCGGATGTTTGGCCCAAGGACTTGGAGAAGGTATTCCTCGCAGGTTCTTTTGGCAGTTCGCTTGACGCAGGGTCTGTTCTGAAGCTGGGGCTTCTGCCGCCACTTCCTGCCGACAGAATATCCACAGTTGGTAATGCGGCTGGCTCGGGTGCAGTGATGGCCTTGCTTGATGCGACAATGTTAGAGCAATGCGAAGATATTGCTCGAAGAGTCAAAAGAGTTGACCTTGCAGGCACCGAAGGTTTCCAACAGATGTTTATGAAGTATATACTTTTTCCAAGGAATGGAGGGTAGTCTGTCCTGTTCTGCCAAAGAGCTACACAGTCAGATATTGAGATTCATGGGATATCCCAGCTCGCATGTCGCGCCGAGGTGGGCTGAGACCATTATATCAGAGAAAACACCTGTTGCACAGGGACTAAACAACCCAATGGAGTTTGGCACAATCGTTTCGGACAAGAGCAAGCTGGGTCCACTAATCGAAATAACTGAGCCAAAGAGGAAATTCGAAGCAGCCGCGCTCATACTCACAAGCATTGGGAAAGCAACTGAAGAGGAAGTCAGTTCGCTCATGGGAGCAGGGAAGGTTCTGAAGGCCATGGTGCTCGATGCAATAGGCACTGTCCTGTTGACAAACTTGGCCTCTAAGTGTTTCGATCGAGTAAGCCAAGAGAGCGCGAAGCGAGGGTTTTATCATTGTGGATGCCTGAGTCCTGGTGAAGGGGATGTGCCACTGCGCTTGCAGAAGTACATTCTCGGCAACCTGCCTGAAGCCGCATCTCATATCTCTCTGTCCGACGCATTGATGTTGACACCTAAGAAGAGCCTGTCCTCAATTATCTTACTGTCGCGGGAAAAGGTTCAAAAATCTTTCAAACTACCATGCGCAGCTTGCACTCTTGAAGATTGTCAGTTCAGAAGAATCGAGGAGAAGAACATTGCCGAAAATTAAGCCTGAAATGCAGTATAAACCTCTCTCTGAAAAAGACGTGTTCGAGATTCACAACACTGTAATGCGCGTGCTTGAAGAGGTTGGTGTAGAAGTAAACAACAAGAAAGCTGTCAGTCTCTTCAAGGAAGCCGGGGCTTCTGTTGCCGAGAATGGGAAGACAGTACGATTCAGTTCTCGAAAAGTTATGGATCTCATTGCCAAGGCCCCGGCAACAGTAACGCTATGCGGACGGGAAGAGAAGTACGACGTTGTGCTCGAACCGAATGCTGTGTTTTTCGGCACAGGGGGAACAGCGCTCTATGTCCTCGACCCCGGCGCCACCAAACGCAGAAAAGCGACAATCAAAGACATCCACAACATGGCGCGGTTGTGCCACGAACTTGAAAACGTGCATGTGTTCATGCTACCGCTTTACCCTTGCGATATACCTGAAGAGAATGTCGATGCTAACCGCTTCTTCGCCGGTTTCCTTAATACGACCAAGCATGTCATGGGAGGAGTTAATACTGGATGCGGTATCAAAGAAGTTATCAGCATCGCGGAGGAAGTCGCTGGCTCACCTGAAAAGCTCCGCGAGCGGCCTTTTCTATCTATGATAACCTGTGTTATAAGTCCTCTCAAGCTTGACCAGCACTATACAGCACTTCTTATGCAGGTCGCCCGCGCTGGGATACCCGTTGTCTGTCCTTCAGAGCCACTTTGTGGGCTTACGTCCCCTGTCACGCTTGCAGGCAACACACTAATACAGACCGCCGACTCGCTGGCGGCAGTGATACTGACACAGCTCGTGAATCCCGGCACCCCCGTCATATTCGGAACAGTTGCAAGCAGCGCCAACTTCCGTGACATGCGTTACCTCGCGGGCCCGGTTGAAGTGGGGATCCTCAGCGCCGCGCAGGCTCAGATGGCTCGATTCTACAATCTGCCTTTCTATGCTGTCGGAGGGATGTCTGACTCAAAGATACCCGACGCCCAGGCAGGTTATGAATCGGCAATGACTATTCTGCTTAACGCATTAGCTGGCGCGAATTTCGTCCACGACGCGATCGGCCTGTGTGACTTCGCCCTTACTATGAGTTACGAGAAGGCAGTCATTGACAATGAAATCGTAGGCATGGCCCTGAGGGCCGCGCGGGGCATCGAAGTAAACGAGGAAACACTCGCTTTCGAAGCCATAAGACAAGCAGGGCCGGGAGGCAATTTCATAATCCACCCCACTACGATTAAACACATGCGCTCTGAGCACTACATCCCAAAGATCGCGAACAGAGATGAACAGGAATCCTGGAAGGACTCAGGCTCACCACCACTCCGCGAAAAGGCAAAGCAAGTGGCTGAAGAAATCCTTTCTGCGTCGCCAGTCGGCAAGATACCTGAAAGCAAATGTCAAAAGCTGATGACAGAGTATCCTGGTCTTGTTGTCAACAGAGGAGTGACTGAGCGCTATTGACACCAACACTGGAAAGCCTCAAGAGGATCCTAAGTGTGGCAAATAACCCAACAGCGATTATCCTGGGAGCCTCGACGGAGGAGTTCGCACATGTTGACCGGTGCCTTCCAGATTGGGAGTGTGCCAGCATACCTCTGAGAGGTGATAAGGTAGTCGCTTCTTTGATTCCTGTAACGGCGAAACTAACCCAAGTTCAACAGTTAATACCACTCATAGAGGTCACTCAGGGGCTAAGTTGGTAGGATTTGGCCAAAAGTCTGCACTACATCTCAAATCAACTATCGAACATTCTGCGCCACTTCGGCTCACCTAAACGTGCTGGTATCTCGATCCCCATTCGCTGTAAAAGTACCTCCTGACTCTCATCCGGCTTTGTTGCTCTGGCACTGATTCTCGTCCTTGCCAGCTGCGCCGCAATACCGAGCATGGACAGGGATGTCGCCGAGTCCCTCGTTCACCTGGACAAGATGGTCGTGCGCGTGGTCAAGAACGGTGAGGATGACTCCGCTCTGAAGGAAGCAACCCTGCTTCTATCGGAGCGGCTGCGCAAGCTGGCGGAGACTGAGCTGAGGATTCAAGGAGGCACGAAGTGAAGGAAATACTCGAAACAGCCGTGCGCGTGAGAGAATTCATCGACAAGCACAAGGACGACCCGGAGGTCAAGACGATTTGCGCTAACCTGCGGGACCTCTACGCCGCCTTTGCCGAGGGCGACGAGGAGCGGCTCTCGCATATTGCGAGCGTCGACCCTGACGTGCTCAAGGCGGTTGAGCTTTCAGAGAAGCTCGACGACCTGCGGCAGAGGCGTGAGAAGGCAAACGCGCTGCTTCGGTTCTGCAGCGACGTGGCAAGAATCGCCCTTGCGGTGAAAGGCATCAAGCTGTAGACAGAAAGTCGAAGAAATACTCAAGCCCCAAGCCTGTAGGGAGTTACAGACTTGGGGCTTTCCTGCAAAAACAAGTGAGAATCTTCCAAGAAACCCCTCGCTTCTCCGCTGGCCATACTCCTGTATGTGAGTGGTAATCGAGCCGAAAACCGCTTGAAATAAGGGCTGGCGGGCGATGGAGAGACAGAAACAGAACTGGATGAGGAGGTCTCAACCAGCCTGTCTCAATCGCCTGCCGAAGACAGGAGGATGGT